>NZ_JBPQTK010000233.1:0-4199 GCF_051386315.1 Micromonospora sp. URMC 107 | reverse complement strand
CCCGGCGCAGGGATCAAGCCTGACCGCCCGGAGCCGGGTACGGCGGGCCACACCCCCACCACGACGGACCCGCAACCCACCCGACGCCACCCACCACAACGACCGCGTCGGGGTGGTTGACGATCGTGCAGTGGCTACGCGGACGGTGCGGTGGCGGTGCGGGTGGTTGCGGCGCAAAACCGCGCCGGCGACGCCCCGCAGCACCCGGCGACGCCGCACGACCACCCGGCGAAGAACGCCCCAAGGAGACGAGCGCCCGCCTCAGCACGCCTCGCGCAGCAGCGGTTCCCTCTCCTCCTCGGCGACGCCGAGAGCCTCCCGGACCTGCCGGGCCAGCAGGTGGTGCTGGGCGTCCCGGGCGATGGCCTCGCCGAGGCGGGCGTGGTGCGCCGCCTCCGCGAGCCGTCCGGCCGCCCGGTGCGCCGAGACGAGCCCGATGAGGGCGCAGACCTCGCCGCGCCGGTAGCCGATCTCCCGGCTGAGCCGCAGGGCCTCGTGCAGGAGCGCGATCGCCGGCCCCGGGCCCTGCAGGCCCAACGCGATCAGCCCGTGCGTGCTCAGCGACTCCGCCTCGACGCGACGCCTGCCGATCGCGCGCGCGATGCTCAGGCACTCGTCGGCGAGGCGGAGCGCCTTCGCGTGGTAGCCGAGCTCGACGTAGGCGGCGGCGAGCTGGTCGAGGTCGGTGGCGACTCCGTAGAGGTTGCGCAGCTTCCGACGGATCACCACGGCACGGGTCAGGTGCACCACCGCCAGGGCGGGCCGGCCGAGCGCCCGGAGCCCGACGGCGAGGTTGTGCAGGGCGTTGGCGACGTCGTTGGTCGGCTGGTCGGGCCCGGCGAGGGCGGCGAACCCCGTCAGGGCCGTGTGCTGGGCGCGGAGCGCCTCGCCCACCTGGTCGAGTTCGAGCTGCACCACGCCGAGGTTGCCCAGGCAGCTCCACTCGGCGTGCCGGTTGCCCAGCTCCCGGTAGAGGCGGAGGGCGTCCGCGTAGCACCTGCCCGCCTCGGCGAGGTCGCCCTCCTCGCGGTGCACGACGCCGAGGTTGTTGAGGATGGACGCCTGCCCGGCCCGGTTGCCCAGCCGGCGCTGGAGCACCAGCGCGGTGGCGAACCGCCGTCGGGCGTCGGGGTAGTCGGCGCGGCTGGCGCTGAGCGTGGCCAGGCTCAGCTCCATCGCGGCGACGCCGTGGTCGTCGCCCTCCCGGCGCGCCTGGTCCAGGCCCAGTTCGACGACCATGCGCCACTCGCCGTGGGCCCCCGTCTCCTGCAGGTGGCCGCGCATCCGGTCGGCCAGCTGCCAGGCGAGCCCGGGCGGGCCGTGCTGCGCCGAGTGGCGGATGGCGGCGAGCAGGTTGGCATACTCGGTGTGGAACCACTGCGGGGACTCGGCTTCGTCCGGCGCGTCGGCGACCCGGGTGAGGGTGGCGGGCAGTGGCAGGAAGGTCATCCGCGGGTAGGCACGACGGGCGAGGGCGTCGGCGGTGGCCAGGTAGGAACCGAAGAGCCGGGCGAGGGCGGCGGCGCGCTGCTCGTCGCTGTCCTCCGTGCGGGACCGTTCGGCCGCGTAGAGCCTGATCAGGTCGTGGGTGACGTACCAGCCGCAGTGTCCGGGGCGCACCAGGTGGCCGGCGGCCAGGGTGCGCAGGAGACCGTCGGCGTCGGCCCAGCCCGCGTCCAGCAGCGCCGCCACCTCCGCCGTGGTGAAGCAGTCCACCGGCGCCGACGCCAGCAGCCGCAGCGCGCGCCGCTCCGGTGCGCCGAGCCGCCGGTAGGACGGCTCGATCGCGGTACGCAGCGCGACCTCCGGGTCGCCCGGCACCGACAGGCCGCCGAGCCGGTCCCCGTGGCGCAGTCGCCGTACGTAGCCGGTCGCGTCGGACGGGCCCGCCGTGGCCAGGTTGGCCGCCGCGATCCGCAGCGCGAGCGGAAGGTGGCCGCACAGCGCGGCCAGCTCGTCCACGACGCCCGGCGCGACGGTGATCGCGTGCTCCCGGAACACCGACGTCAGCAGGGCTGCGGCGTCGGCCGGGGTGAGCGGGTCGAGGCTGACCGCCCGCCCGCCGTGCAGGGCCACGAGACCGCCGAGCGTGCTGCGGCTGGTGACGATCACCGCGCAGCTCGCCGTGCCGGGCAGCAGTGGCGCGACCTGCTCGGCCGATGCGGCGTCGTCGAGGACGAGCAGCACCCGCCGTTCGGCGAGGGCGGCCCGCAGCGCCGCGGCGCGGGCGTCGATCGTCGCCGGTTGGGCGGAGCCGCGTACGCCGGCGTTGGTGAGCAGTTCGGCGAGGACGTCCGCCGGCCGGGCCGGGTCCACCTGCTGCCCACGCAGCCGCACGAACCACTGACCGTCGGGGAAGCGGTCGCCGAGGCGGTGACCGACGTGGACCGCCAGGGCGGTCTTGCCGACGCCCGGCGCCCCCGAGACGGACACCAGCGGCAGGCGCCCCGCGGCGGCCGCCGCCGCGATGGACGCCTCGACGGCCGCCACCACGTCGGCGCGGCCGTGCAGCGTGCCGGGATCGGCGGGAAGCTGGAACATCGGGTTGGCCGGCGGCGCGGGGGCGGGCGCGGGTCGCGTCACCGTCGCGGCGGACGGGGGCGGTTGCCAGCGCAGCTCCGGATCCGAGCGGAGGATGCCCGTGCGCAGGTCCCGCAGCGCGGGCCCCGGGTCCAGACCCAGCTCCTCGGCGAGGATCGTGGCCAACCGCTGGTAGGCGTCGAGGGCCTCGGCCTGCCGGCCGCTGCGGTAGAGGGCGAGCATCAGCTGCGCCCAGAACCGCTCCCGCAGCGGGCTGCGCCGGGCCGCCCCCCGCAGCTGCGTGACGATCTCGGCGTGGCGGCCCAGGGCGAGTTCGGCGTCGAAGTAGGTCTCCGCCGCGCGCTCCCACCGCTCGGTCAGCGCCGGCACGTCCTCGCGGTGCAGCACCTCGGACACGACGTCGGCCAGCGGCTCGCCGCGCCACAGCGCGAGGGCCCCGCGCAGCAGGTCGGCGCGCCGCCCCGGATCGTCGGTCCGGTTCGCGGCGGCCAGCAGGGCGTCGAACCGGCCCAGGTCGAGGGCGTCCGGTGGCAACTCGACGAGGTAGCCGTTGGCGCGGGTGACGATCAGCTCGCTCTGGTGGTCGTCACCGACCAGGCCACGGCGCAGCCGCCCGACCAGGGAGTGCAGGGAGGCCTTGGCGTGGGCGGGTACCTCGGCGCCCCAGACCCGGTCGACGAGCGCGGGGACGCTCACCGTCTCGCCCCGGTTGAGCAGCAGCGTGGCCAGCAACGCCCGCTGCCGGTTGGCCGGGACGGGTGTCGCGCGCCCGTGCCGGCTCACGCGCAGCGCGCCGAGCACGCCGAAATCCCACTCCACGACAGCCCCCTGTGCCGCGCCGGCCGCGCCCCGTGACGTCGACCGAGAGCGACGGTAACACGACACTCCGACACGACCGTCCCTTCGCGACGCCGGGCGGTCGTCGCCGACGGCGCGGGTGGCGAAGGCCGGTGACCCGCCGCCCGGCCGCCGGGCAGGCGTGTCCGGGCCACGCGGCCGGCCCGTGGAACCGACGGCAGCGCGACGACAGCGGATCGGCGGCGGCCGGTGCGACGGTGCCCCCGACAGTGAGGAGGGGCGGGTGACGCACGTGGACTTCCGCGTCCTGGGGCCGATCGAGGCCGTCCGGGCGGAGCGAGCGCTGCCGCTGGCCGGCACGCACCAGCGGACGGTGCTGGCCGCGCTGCTGCTCGCGCGGGGCCGGGTGGTCAGCGTGGACCGGCTGGTGCGCCTGCTGTGGAGCGAGCGACCGCCGGTGACGGCGCGTACCCAGGTGCGCAAGGGGATCTCGGGCCTGCGCGCCGCGCTCGGCGCCGACCGGGTCCGGTCGTGGCGCGACGGGTACGCCGTGCGGCTGGAGGCCGGCGAGCTGGACCTCGACCGGTTCCAGCACGAGGTGGGACGGGCCGCGGCGCTCCTCGGCGCGGGTCGGCCGGCCGAGGCGTCGACGGTGCTGCGGCGGGCCGAGGCGCTGTGGCGGGGGCCGGCCCTCGCCGACGGCAGCGCCGAACTGCTGCGCTCGGAGGCGCCGCACCTGGAGGAGGCGCGGCTCGCGGCGGTCGTCGAGCGGCTCGGGGCGGATCTCGACCTCGGCCGCCACGAGCAGGTGGTCGGCGAGCTGACCGGGCTGGTGCGACGGTATCCACTGCGGGAGCGGC
>NZ_JBPQTK010000232.1:0-4207 GCF_051386315.1 Micromonospora sp. URMC 107 | reverse complement strand
CACCCCGCCCGACCCGAACGACCCGCTGGCCCTCGCCGACCTCTTCACCGGCGGCGGCGAGCCGTGGCTGCCGCTGCTGAAGCCGGTCATCGAGGCGCAGCCGGACGCGGCCACGTTCATCGGCCCGGGCCGCAGCCCGCAGGTCGTACCGGTGCGGGAGCTGACCTTCCAGGCGCTCAAGCCCAACCCGCCGCACAAGTGGAAGGTCGTCGTCTTCGGCCAGAACCCGTACCCGCGCAGCGAGAGCGCCACGGGCATCGCCATGTTCGACAACACCTTCCACGACTGGGCCGACAGCCAGTTCGGCCGGGTCGTCACCATCCGCTGCATAATCAAGGCGGCCGCGATGTGGAAGCACGGCATCCCCAAGAAGACGCCGATAGCCGACATCCGCGCCCTGCTGCGGGAGCACGACACCGTGCAGCCGCCGGAGTGGTTCCAGGCGATGCTCACCCAGGGCGTGCTGCTGTTGAACGCGGCGCTCACCGCCAGCGGCGACGGGGCGATGGCCACCGACCGGCACACCACGTTCTGGCGGCCGGTCGTCGAGACCCTGGTCGAGGAGATCCTGAAGGCCAAGCAGCACGCCGACGAGTCCGACCGGGGCGTGGTGTTCGCGTGGTGGGGCGCGCACGCGCGCAACCTCAAGCGGGTGGTGCTGCGGCTCGAGAAGAAGTACCCGGAGGTGGAGGTCCGCCACATCGACCACCCCAACCCTGCGGCGCAGGGCGACATCTTCTGCGACGGGAACCACTTCGCGGACGTGAACGAGGCGCTCAGGACGCTGGGCGCCGACGAGATCGACTGGCTGCCGCGCAAGGGGTGGAGCCGGTCGGCGGCGCACGTCGGCGGCACGGACGCGGGCACGGCCGACCGCATGGGCGCGTTCATCGCCTCCACGATGGAGTTGCACAAGCTCTACCTCGAACGGCTCGCCAGCGTCAAGGACGAGGGGCTGGCCCTTCCCCCGATCACCGGCGTGTTCGACACCCCGCTCATGGACTTCCGTACGGCCGTCGCCCCGGTGGCCGCGCTGCTGTCCGGGCTCGGCCGGCACGTCGAACAATCACACCGGTTCGGCGAGAAGCAGGCGGACGACGCGGCCGACGGCCTCTGCGCCGACGAGATCGCGGCCCTCTACCTCTACACCTGCGAGTCGGCGTTCTACCGGCAGATCAACGCCACCCTGCGCCACCCGGATCGCAGCCGGATCGTCCCGTACCTGCCGTACCTGCGACTGCTGTTCTCGGCCGTGTCCCGGCTGCCGGCCCGCACGGAGCCGCTGTGGCGCGGGGTGTCGCTGGACCTGCGGGCGCAGTACCCGCTCGGCCAGACCGTGACGTGGTGGGGCGTGTCGTCGTGCACGTCGAAGCTCAGCGTGGCCCAGGCGTTCCTCGGCGGTCGCGGCAGGCGGACGCTCTTCGAGGTGCTCCCCGTGCGGGCCGTGGGCATCCGGCGGTTCTCCGCGTTCACCGGCGAGGAGGAGCTCATCCTCGCCCCCGGCACGCAGCTCCAGGTGACCGACGTGCGGACGGAACGCAACGGCCTGTGCACCGTCCGGCTCACCGAGCTGGCGGAGCCACGCCTGGTGGCGTGAGCGCTCGGCGGCCCCCGGCGGGCGGGCGGGGCGACGCGGCGCCGGCGGCGGCCCGTTCCGCCCGTCCACGCGTCTCGCCCGACCCGGCGCGGATCGAGGCCGGTCGCAGCCCGTTGGCCCGCGTCCGGTCCGGCCGCCCGGATCGAACGGCGTCGAACAACGCCCGGCGCGGGAGCGTTTCTGGCACCGTCGGAGGTCCACCCGTACCGTGGCCGGTCAGGAGACACATGGTGGCCGACGCAGCCGTGCACCACCGGACCGTCGACGTCGACGGGATCACGATCTTCTACCGCGAGGCGGGTCCGCCGGACGGGCCGGTGGTGCTGCTGCCGCACGGCTACCCCTCGTCGTCGTTCCAGTTCCGCAACCTCCTGCCCGCCCTCGGCGACAGGTGGCGGGCAATCGCGCCCGACCACCCCGGCTTCGGCTACAGCGACACCCCCGATCCCCGCCGGTTCGCGTACACCTTCGACGCCTACGCCGACGTGCTCCGGCGCTTCACGGAGGCGCTGGACCTGACCCGCTACGTCATCTACCTCCAGGACTACGGCAGCCAGTTCGGGCTGCGCCTGGCGATGGCCGCCCCGCAGCGGGTGGCCGGGCTCGTCATCCAGAACGGCGACATCTACGAGGACCAGCACGGCCCCAAGTACGAGCCGCTCAAACGGTTCTGGCGCGAGCCCACCGACGAGGGCCGCGACCGCCTCGCCGCCGCCGTCAGCGAGGAGGGCTTCCGCGGCGAGTTCCTCGGTGAACTGCCCGACCGCCTCGTCGACCGGGTGAGCCCGGACCTGTGGCGCCTCTCGGCGGCCCTGCTGGATCCGCCCCGACGGGCCGCCCTGGTCCGCCTCCTCGCCGACCAGGGCAGCACCCTCGCCTGGTTCCCCCGTCAGCAGGAGTACCTGCGCCACCACCGGCCGCCGACCCTCATCGTCTGGGGACCGCACGACGGCTACATGCCCGAGGGCGCGGCCCGCGCCTACCTGCGGGACCTGCCCGACGCGGAGCTGCACCTGCTCGACGGCGGACACTGGCTGCTGGAGACGCACCTCGACGAGGTGACGCGGCTCGTCCGGGACTTCCTCGGGCGGGTCCACCGCTGACCGTCCCGCGCGGTCGGGGGCGGCGGGCCGGAGCGCGGCCGGATCCGCGCCCTAGGTGAGGCAGGCGAGGAGGTCCCGGTATGCCTCGTCCACCCTGCCGTGCGCGGTGCGCACCACCCTGGTCCCGGGCCGGGTGGCGACGACCGCGAGCAGCCGGTCGTACATCGCCGCCAGCTCCGTGGCCCCGCCCTGCCGGTCGAGCAGGCGCTGGGCGTCGAGATGCGCCGGATCCGTGGAGGTACGGCTGCGTTCGGCGAACCGGCGCAGCGCGTTCTCCTTGTCGTCCAGCAGGACGATCTCGTGGAACTGCGCGCCGGCGTCGCGCGCGACGCGCTCGGCCTGTTCGATGAACTCGGGACGGCCGAGGAACTGCGGGACGATCACGTCGTGGCGGCCGGCCAGGTGCGCCCGGGCCGCCGCCAGTGCGACCGCGCGGGCGAGCAGCCCGGCGGGACCGGGGTGGTCCCGCCACCGCCCGACGAGGTCACGGATCCGGTCGATGTCGAGGTCGAGCGCGAGCGGATGGTCCTCGACGTACCTGCGGGCCAGCGTCGACTTGCCGCAACCGGGCGGCCCGTTGAGCACGATCAGGCGCGGCACCGGCCCGGCAACCGGCTGGACCTCCGTCACGACCCGCCTCCCCGGTCGGCCCGGCGGCGCCCGTACCGACGCCCACGATGGTACGTCCACCCGAGGGGGTCCGGGTGCCCGTGCGGCGCGGGCCGTCCCGGGGTTCCCGTCCTCGATCCTGCCGCGACAGGCACGGCATCCGACCGTGCGCGGAGCCCCAGCCGGCCGCGGCGCGGGCCCCGTCCGTCACCATCGCCGGGACCTCCCCGGGCACCCGCCGGCCGGGCGGGAACGGGTGCTCCCGCACCTGCCCGGCGATGAGATCGGTCGTCGGCCGGCCCGGCCAGCAGGTGACGGCGGCGCGCCGAGCCGGCACAGTGAAGCGGTGACCACCGACATCCGCACCCCCCTGGCCCGCTACGCCGACCGCCTGCACGCCGTCATCGGCGACGGGCACCACGTCGCCTCCCCGCTCGGCGCGTGGCTGCTGCTGGCGCTCGCCGCGCCGGCCGCCGCCGGCCCGACCCGCGCGACGCTGGAGGAGGTGCTCGGCGTGGACGTGGACACGGCCGCCACGGCCGCGGGCGCCCTGCTGGCGGCGCCGCACCCGCTGGTGCCCTCGGCGACCGCGCTGTGGCACCGGCCCGGCGTCGAGACCGCCGGGCTCGACGGGTGGCGGGCGGGCCTGCCCGGGTCGACCGCGACCGGAGCGCTGCCCGACCAGGCCGGGCTCGACGCGTGGGCCCGCGAGCACACGCTCGGTCTCATCGAGGCGTTCCCGCTGACGGTCACGCCACAGGTGCTGCTGGTCCTGGCCAGCGCCCTGGCCACCCGGGTCTCGTGGGTGGACCCGTTCGAGGTGGCGCCGGCCGACGCGCTCGGCTCCGGCAGCGCCTGGGCCGGCGGGCTGCGCCGGGCGCTGCGCAGCCCGCCGGCC
>NZ_JBPQTK010000231.1:0-4281 GCF_051386315.1 Micromonospora sp. URMC 107 | reverse complement strand
GGTGGCGACCGTCGTGAGGGTGGCGACCGTCCGGGTGGCTTCCGCGGTGGTGACCGCGAGGGTGGTTTCCGTGGCGGTGAGCGTCGTGAGGGTGGTTTCCGTTCGGGTCCGCCGCGCGAGGGTGGCTTCCGCGGCGGCGATCGCCAGGGCGGCTTCCGTGGCGGCGACCGCGAGGGTGGCTTCCGCGGTGGCGACCGCGAGGGCGGCTTCCGCGGTGGCGACCGTCGTGAGGGTGGCGACCGTCCGGGTGGCTTCCGTGGTGCTGACCGCGAGGGTGGTTTCCGCGGTGGTGAGCGTCGCGAGAGTGGCTTCCGTTCGGGTCCCCCGCGCGAGGGTGGTTTCCGTGGTGGCGACCGTCGTGAGGGTGGCGACCGTCCGGGTGGCTTCCGCGGTGGTGACCGCGAGGGTGGTTTCCGTGGCGGCGACCGCCGTCAGGGCGGCGGCTTCCGCGGAGGCGACCGCGACGGTGGTTTCCGTGGCGGCGACCGTCGTGAGGGTGGCGACCGTCCGGGTGGCTTCCGCGGTGCTGACCGCGAGGGCGGCTACCGCGGTGGTGACCGCGAGGGTGGTTTCCGTGGCGGTGACCGCCGTGAGGGTGGCTTCCGTTCCGGTCCGCCGCGCGAGGGTGGCTTCCGCGGTGGCGACCGTCGTGAGGGTGGCGACCGTCCGGGTGGCTTCCGCGGTGGTGACCGTGAGGGTGGTTTCCGTGGCGGTGACCGTCGTGAGGGTGGCGACCGTCCGGGCGGCTTCCGTGGCGGTGACCGTGAGGGTGGTTTCCGCGGTGGTGACCGTCGCGAGGGTGGCTACCGTTCCGGTCCGCCGCGTGAGGGCGGCTTCCGTCGCGAGGGCGGCGACCGTCCGGGCGGCTTCCGTGGCGGTGACCGTCGTGAGGGTGGCGACCGACCGGGTGGCTTCCGTGGTGCTGACCGCGAGGGCGGCTACCGCGGTGGTGACCGCGAGGGTGGTTTCCGTGGTGCTGACCGTCGTGAGGGCGGCGACCGTCCCGGTGGCTACCGGGGTGGTGACCGTGAGGGGGGCTACCGCGGCGGCGACCGCCAGGGCGACCGTCGTGAGGGCGGCTTCCGGGGCGGAGAGCGTCGCGATGAGCGGCGGGACCGTCCGGAGGCGGAGGGGGAGCGCACGGCGGCCCCCGCGCTGCCCGACGAGATCGTCGCGACCGACCTCGACAAGGACGTCCGGGCCGAACTGCTCTCGCTGGCGAAGCCGGTCGCCGAGACGGTCGCCCGGCACCTGGTGGCGACGGGTCAGCTGATCGACGAGGACCCGGCCGAGGCGCTCGCGCACGCGCTGGCGGCCCGTCGGCTGGCGTCCCGGATCTCCGCCGTCCGCGAGGCGGTCGGTCTGGCCGCGTACCACGCGGGGGAGTGGCAGACCGCGATCGCGGAGCTGCGTACGTACCACCGGATGAGCGGGTTGCAGAGCCACCTGGCGGTGCTCGCGGACTGCGAGCGGGCGCTGGGCCGGCCGGAGCGGGCAATCGACCTGTTCCGTGGCGCGGACCAGGAGAAGCTGGACCGGGCCGTGGCGACCGAACTGCTGATCGTGGCGGCCGGGGCACGGGGCGACCTGGGCCAGAAGGACGCCGCCGTGGCCATGCTCCAGGTTCCCGACCTGACGAGCGAGACGGCCGAGCCGTGGACGGCCCGGCTGCGGTACGCGTACGCCGACGCGCTGCTCGCGGTCGGTCGTCGCGACGAGGCCCGCGAGTGGTTCTCCCGGGCGGCCGACGTCGACGCCGAGGGCGAGACCGACGCCGCCGAGCGGCTGCTGGAGCTCGACGGCGTGGTGATCGAGGGCGACGAGGAGGACGAGGAGCCCGCCGAGGCGGTCGCCTCCGGCCCCGGCGCCCCGGGCGCGGTGCCGGCCCGGCCGGACGCCGACCTCGGCAGCGACGCGGATCCGACCGACGAGAACGCCGACGAGCGGCGGGACGCTTCGGGGACCGCCGACGAGCGGCAGGACGAGGCGACAATCGCTGCGGTGCCCGCGGACGACCTGGCCGAGGACGAGCTGACCGACGACGAGGCGGACGCCGTCGCCGCCGGTCCGGCCGACGACGACACCGCGGTCGCCGCAGCTGGTGGCGAGCCCACCGCCGCCAACGAGTCGGACGCCGCCACGGGCGGGTCGGACACCGCGCAGCGATGACGACGGGTGCCGGGGAACGGCTGGTCGACGGGTACGCCCTGGTCGTCTTCGACCTCGACGGCGTGATCTACCTGATCGACCGGCCGGTCCCCGGCGCGGTCGAGGCGGTCGGCCGGTTGCACGCCGAGGGCCGGTCGGTGGCGTACGCGACCAACAACGCCTCGCGCCGCTCCAGCGAGGTGGCCGACCTGCTCACCGGGATGGGCGTGCCCGCCCGACCCGAGGAGGTCCTCACCTCCGCGGCGGCCGCCGCCGAGCTGCTTCGCGACCAACTTCCCGCCGGTGCCGCGGTGCTGGTCGTCGGCACCGAGGCGCTGCGGGCCGAGCTGCGCGCGGTGGGGCTGACCCCGGTGTCCCGGGCCGACGAGTCGCCGGTCGCGGTGGTGCAGGGGTTCGGCCCGCAGGTCTGCTGGGCGGACCTGGCCGAGGCGTCGGTGGCCGTACGCGGCGGCGCGACCTGGGTCGCCACCAACACCGACCCCGCCCTGCCCAGCGGCCGGGGACCACTGCCGGGCAACGGCGCACTGGTCGCCGTGCTGCGCACCGCGCTCAACCGCGATCCCGACGTGGTCGTCGGCAAACCCGAGCCGGCACTGTTCACCACGGCGGCCCGCCGTGCCGGACAGGGCCGGACGCTGCTGGTCGGCGACCGGCTGGACACTGACATCGAGGGCGCCCGGCGGGCCGGCCTGGACAGCCTGCTGGTGCTCACCGGCGTGAGCGACGCGGCGGAGCTGCTCGCCGCCCCGCCGCACCGCAGGCCGACGTACGTCTCGATGGACCTGGCGGGGCTCTTCGACCCGGCGGCCGTGGTGCGGGTGCCGGGCCCGGCGGACGCCGGCGGATGGTCGGTGGCCCCGCGGGACGACACGCTGGAACTATCCGGGGCGGGCCGTCCGCTGGACGCCCTGGCGGCGCTCTGCGCGACCGCCTGGTCGGGGCGGCCGGCGCGGATCCGTGCCGGGTCGGTCGGGGCCGAGAAGGCCCTGGCCGAACTCGGCCTCCCCGGCTGACCGCCGCCGGCACCGCCGCGACCGGCCCGCGCCTGCGCGCCGGCGGGACCGACCGGCCCGCCCCGATGGCCTCAGAGCAGCTTGCGCAGCTTCATCAGGTCGAGCGGGTTCGCCTTGATCGACACCCGCCGGGACGTGACCGCGCGGGTGACGTCGAGGTCGCCGCGCACCAGTGCGAGCAGGTCGTCGCTGCTGGTGCTCAGCGCGATCCTGGCCTTCGGGTCGTCGCCGTCGGCCAGGTCGACCAGGCGACCGCCGGAGAGCCGGCCGTGGAAGGCGGTCTCCAGGTCGGTGATCCGGCAGGCCAGCGTCCGGTCGAAGTCGACCTTCTCCCGCACCGTCTCCGCGTTGCGGTCCAGCCGGGCCGCCAGATCCCGCAACGCCTGCCGGCATTCGTCCACGCTGGCCACGATCGCCCCCTCACCGCTCGCCACGCCGTCCCCGGCACCGTACCGCACAGGGCGTCCCGGGGTGCCCGGTAGCGTGGCACCTGCACACCCCCGCCCCGCGGAAGGAATCAGGCATGCAGGACGCGTGGCGCGCCTACCTCGAGCTGGCCATGGGCCTGACGGAGGCGCCCCGGAAGAAGGCCCAGGACGCGGTTCGCCGGGTCGTCGGCTCCGGCGGGGCGACCGCCGCCCAGCTGCAGACCCTCGCCGAGGAGCTGGTCTCCACCGGCGCGGCGACGCCAAGGCCACCCTCGGTGCCCCGCCGCCCGTGCCCGCCGCCGCGCCGTCGCCCCCCGTGCCGGCCGGGTCGCCCGCCGACGCCGGGTCGTCGGCCGCCCCGGGCGCCGCCGAACCGGCCGCACCCACCTCGGCGGCCCCCGCCCCGAGCACCCCGGTCGAAAGGCCGGCCGTCGCAAAGAAGGCGCTGGCCAAGAAGGCCGTCGCCAAGAAGGCGGTGGCCAGGCGGACGCCGTCCGCCCTCGCCCCGACCGAGGGCGCCGCGGAGCCGGTCCGGCCGGCGAAGAAGGCACCGGCCCGCAAGCGGCCGCCGGAGGGCGAGGCGTGACCCGCCCGGCCCCGGCCGGGAGCGGGTCGTGAGCGGCCCCTTCCGGCCCGCCCCGCCGCCCGGCGCCCGCCCCGGCCCGCCGGGC
>NZ_JBPQTK010000230.1:0-4321 GCF_051386315.1 Micromonospora sp. URMC 107 | reverse complement strand
GCCGCCGACGCGGCGGCGGGGGCGGCCCGGTTAGCCGCCGGCGCCGGCCGGCACGGCGCACCGCCCGGGAGACCGGCCGCCGCTCGGGCGACCGGGGGTGGGTCAGTTGCGGTTGATGGTGAACGTCGAGGTGGTGTTCTGGATGTCCACGGCGTTGTTGCTCAGGCGAAGGTTGTTGAAGGTGACCGAGCCGACGGCCGGACCCTGCCCCGCCTCCGGCATCTGGTTCGCCCAGATGCCGAAGCCGGACTTCGCGTCGTAGGCGTCACCGCTCTTGCGGGCGCCGCTGATCGAGACGTTGGTGAAGACCGTGTCGGTGATGGGGAACTGCGGCTGCCCCCCGACGTAGTTGGTCTGGAACATGATGCCGCTGTAGGTCGGATCGACGATGTCGACGTCGCTGACCCGGATGCCCTGGAACACCTTCGAGGCGGAGAAGACCCAGATCGCCGGGAAGGTCTGCGCGCCCCAGAAGTGTCCACCCGCCCGGACGATCGAGATGTTCTCGAACCGGGTGGGCGGGCTGGCGCCGAAGCCGTTCATCGGGTAGCCGAAGTCGAGCGAGCTGATGGTGATGCCGGAGTAGACCAGCGTGTCCGCGATGTAGATGTTGCGGAACGTGTTGCCGTAGCCGCCGTAGACCGCCACGCCGGCGGCCCGCCAGGTCAGGGTCGAGGTCAGGTTCTCGTAGACGTTGTCCTTCATGTCCGCGCCGCCCGCGTCGATCGCCGAGAAGAGCGCGAAGCTGTCGTCGCCGGTGGCCCGGGCGTCGTTGTTGCTGACCAGGTTGTTGGTGCTCCCGTTGGTCATGTTGATGCCGTCGGCGAACATGTTCCGGATCCGGGAGTTCCTGATCGTCATGTGGTCGGTGTTCGCGCCCCAGTAGAGGCAGACCATGTGCTCGTTCCAGATGTTGTCGATCACGATGTTCGACACGTTGGAGAAGTCGAACACCTTGCCCGGCCCGTCGATCCGCGAGGTGTAGTTGCCGAAGTAGGCGAAGTTCGCGAAGGACGACCCCGCCGCCGAGTTCTCGGCCCGGAAGCCGATGTCGGTGTTGTCCTGGCCGGAGGGCGCGTTGAACCGGGTGTACCAGGGTCCGGCGCCGGTCACCTTGACCGCCTTGCCGTACACCTGGAACTTCGACGCGGTGCTGTAGTTGCCGGCCGGCAGGTACACCCCGACGAGGTTGCCGGTGGTGTCCATCCGCACCCGGTCCAGGGCGTTCTGCACGTCGGAGTGACCGAAGCCGGTCGGCGTGACGTAGCGCGCCGGGTCCGGGTTGGCGATCGGGGCCACCTGCTCGGTGTTGATGAAGTCGATCGCGTACGTGGTCGTGTTGGTTGGGTCCTTCTGGAGGCGGATCCTGCTGCCCGCCGGCACGGTGCCGTTGAGCATGACGTTGGCCTCGTCGTAGATGTGCCGCGGTGCGCCCGCGCTCGGCGAGTTGCCCGGGCTGGCCTCGTTGCCGTAGAGCCAGGCGTACCGGGACGTCAGGTCGATGGCCTTGTGGAAGCTGCCGTTGACGTAGACGTTCAGCGTCGAGTTGATCCCGCCGCCGCCCGGGGCGTCCGGGATGGAGAAGCGGGTGACCAGGGTGTTGGTGCTGGCCCGGGTGGTCCACTCGACGTAGCTGCCGGTCGAGTTGAGGGTCACCGCCCGCCGGCCGGACGCCTCACCGGCGAGGTCGCCGACGGTCCGGTTCGGCCCGACGACGCTGGCGCCGCCACCGACCACGCCGTCCTCGGCCTCGTACATGTCGTACGGCATGTTGGCGCCGCGCCCCACGAAGAGCGCGCGGTCGCTGGTGTTGTTGGCCTGCTTGACCGGCAGCTCGTTGCCGTCGGCCGCGAGCACCACCCGGACGGTGTACTTGCCGTTGGCGGCGGTCCAGGTGCCCAGGTTGACCGGGCCGGCCGTGGCCCCGGCGTTGATCACGCCGGAGTAGGAGCCGGTCAGGGTACGGACGACGGTGCCCGCCTCGTTGAGCACGGTGAGCGTGATGCCGTGCGCGCCGGACGCGGAGGCGATGCTGCCGGCGTTGCGGACCGACACCGAGAAGGTGACCGTGTTGCCGGCCGCCGGGGTGCCCGGCGACCAGGCGACCGCGGCGGCGACCAGGTCGGAGCTGGCGACCGGGCTGACCACCAGCCGGCTCGGGTGGGTGTGGCTGTTGTTGGTGTCGTCCTGTTCGACGACGGCGTTCGACTCGTCGACCTTCGCGCTCAGCGGGTAGCTGCCCGCGTCCCGGGTGCCGATGTTGGCGGTGACCGTGGCCGAGGCGCCGGCCGCCAGGCCGCCGACCGGCGCGGTGCCCACCCGGTTGGTGCCGAGGTAGAAGTTGACGTTGGTGGCGCCGGAGGCCGCCGAGCCGGCGTTGCGGACGGTGGCGGAGAGCGTGACGGCGCTCGTCTCCACGGGCGCGGACGGGCTGAACGACATGCCGGTCACGGTCAGGTCCGGGTTCGGCGCCGGGGTGCCCATGATCTGGAACTCGGCGACCTGCCCGGCCGGGGCGCCGGTGTTCGAGGCGATCGAGAGCCGCACGTCGGCCGCCGCGCCGGAGACCGGGATGGTCACGGTGTTGCCGCTGGCCGGGCTGAAGCCGTAGTTCGCCGCACCGACCAGGGTGGTGAAGGTCGAGGAGCCCTGGTCCCGGCCGAGCACGGTGATGTTCTGGGTACGCGCTCCCCAGGCGGAGTCGGGGTTCAGCTTCAGCACGACCTGGCTGAGGCTGGCGTTGGCCCCGAGCTGCACGGTCAGCGTGCTCGGGTTGCCGTTGCCCTCCCAGTAGGTGGCCACGTCGTTGTCGTTGGCGTTGGTGGCCACGAACGTGTGCACGTGCCCGGAGGCGGTGATCGGCTTGCCGACCGCCAGGTTGCTGCCGACGGGCGGGTTGCCGGTGCCGGTCCGGGTCACGGTGTTGCTGTTCGCCGACTGGTTGCCGGCGGCGTCCCGGGCCCGGACGTGGTACGAGACCGTGGCCGTGGTCGGCTGGCTGTCGGTGTACGTCAGCGTGGAGCCGTTGACGCTGCCGCGCAGCGCGCCGTTGGCGTAGACGTCGTATCCGGTCACCCCGACGTTGTCCGTGGACGCCGACCAGGTCAGCCGGATCTGCCCGCTGACGGGCTGGGTGTACGCCAGGTTGCCGGGGACGCTGGGCGCCTGGGTGTCGGGGTTGCCGGCGGCGCCGTAGACCTCGACCTCGGAGAGTTGGGCGGCCGGCCAGCCGGTGTTGCCGGTGACCTGTACCCGCACGTACCGGGTGCTGGTCGCGGCGAAGCTGACGGTGACGGTGTTGCCGGTGGCCGGGTCGAAGGTGTGGCCGCCGGACGCCTTCAGGGTGGTGAACGACGAGCCGGTGGTGGAGCCGAGCACCGACAGCGTCTGGGTGCGGGTCTGCCACGCCGACGACGGCGGCAGCTTGAGCACCACCCGGTCGACGGTGACGGTGGCGCCGAGGTCGGCCTGGATCCACTGCGGGAACGCGTTGTTGGCGCTCTCCCAGTAGGTGTCGGCGTTGCCGTCGTTGGCGTTGCCCGCCACGTAGTCCTGGGTGTGGCTGCTGGCGGTCATGGTGGCCGAGAGCCCGGCGAGCAGGGCGGCGCGGGCGGCGGTCGCGACCGGGTCCGCCGGTGGTGCGGCGGCCGCCGGGGTCACGGCCGGGACGGCGGTGAGGAGCAGCCCGGCGAGCACGCCGGCGAGCAGCCGTCGGTGGGCCGGGCGGGTGGACCGGGGGGCGGGATCGGGCGCGCCGGTCGGCGCGGTGCCCTGTCTGGTGCCGAGTCTGGACATGGCGGTACCTACACCTCTTTCGGGGGTGGTGTGTGGGTGCGTTGCCCGGCGGCGGGCGCAGGGGTACGCCCGTCGTGCCGCGACAGGTGGGGGACGGTGCGGGACGGGGGCCGGGCCACACTGCGCCGGCCGACCGGACCGGAGGCCCCCGCCCGGGACGGGCGGGGGCCGCCGGGCTAGCTGGAGTAGACCTCGAACTCGCTGAGCTGACCGGCGGGCCAGCTGCTGTTGCCGGTGAACGTCAGCCGCAGGTACCGCTGGCTGGTCGCCGCGAGGGTCACGGTGACCGTGTTGCCGGTGGCCGGGTCGAAGGTGTAGCCGGCGGACGCCTTCAGGGTGGTGAACGACGAGCCGGTGGTGGAGCCGAGCACCGACAGCGTCTGGGTGCGGGTCTGCCACGCCGACGACGGCGGGAGCTTCAGCACGACCCGGGACACCGTCCGGCTGGTGCCCAGGTCCACCGTCAGCGACTGCGGGAAGGCGTTGTTGGCGCTCTCCCAGTAGGTGTTCGCGTTGCCGTCGACCG
>NZ_JBPQTK010000229.1:0-4364 GCF_051386315.1 Micromonospora sp. URMC 107 | reverse complement strand
GCTGGTAACCACCCACAACCCGGCACGCCGCCCGACCCACGAAGGAGACAACCCGGTGTGGGTCCGGGCGGCGTGCCGACCAGTTTGACCAACGCCTCGCCGGCCCCGGTTCCCGGGGTCCGCCGGCGTCCCCGCCGATCGAGACGGAGAAGATGACCATGCCCAGCAACCAGTCGTCCTGGGGCGACGCGTCCGCACACCTGGCTGCCGCCGGGGTGGCGGAGGACACCTCCTACTACCGCGGGTTCACCAGCCCGGACGAGAAGGCCGCGCTCACCGTGGCGATGCGGATCCAGGCCGCCTGGGCGGCCAACGACCCGGACGCCTTCGCCGGCGTCTTCGCCGACAACGGCAGCCTGCTCATGCAGGACAACCAGCTCACCAGCCGCGAGCAGATCCGGTCCTACATGCGGGAGGGCTTCGAGGGGCCGTACCGGGGCGCCCGGGTCAAGGGCTGGCCGGTCTTCCTGACGTTCCTCAAGGACGACGTCGCCATGGTGGTCACCGAGGGCGGGATCATGTTCGCCGACGAGTCGGAGATCGCGCCGGAGCGTTTCATCCGCGCCACCTGGGTGATCCGCCGGGAGCCCTCCGGGCAGCTGCGCCTGCTGTCGCACCAGAGCAGCCCGGTCAAGGGCTGACCGCCGGCCGGGCGACGCCGGTCGCGGCCCGCCGCCACCGGCCGCCCGGACGCCGGCGGGTCCCGGGCCCCGCCGGCCGCCCGCGCGTCGGTAGGCCGCCCCGAGCGTGCGGCGCGCGCCCGGCCCGGGTCCCCGACCACCCTGGGCGGACCGGACGGCCCCCGCGCCGCCTCCTCCGAATCGCGGCCAGGTCCGGAAAAGCAATTCGGACAAACGGATGAACGTCCCGGAGGAAAGCACTCTGGAAGGCGAACCCGGCAGCCCGTCGGCTCATCCTTGACCCAGCGCATTCTAAGGAGGAGTGAATGTACGACTATGTCGTCGTCGGCGGAGGAACCGCCGGTTGTGTGCTCGCGGCGCGGCTGAGCGAGAATCCGGACGTGTCGGTCTGCCTCATCGAGGCGGGTCCGGCGGACAAGGCGCCGAACATTCACATTCCGGCTGCGTTCGGGAAGCTCTTCCGCACCCACCTCGACTGGGACTACGACACGCACGACGAGCCGTTCCTGGACCGCCGTCGCGTCTACCTCCCGCGTGGGCGGGTGCTCGGCGGCACCAGCTCGATCAACACCATGGTCTACATCCGGGGGAACCGGATCGACTTCGACGGCTGGCAGCAGCCGGGCTGGAGCTTCGACGAACTGCTGCCGTACTTCAAGCGCTCGGAGGACAACGAGCGGGGCGAGTCGATGTACCACGGGGTCGGCGGCCCTCTCGCGGTCTCCGAGGGCCGGGCGAAGAACCCGATGTCGAAGGCCTTCGTGGAGGCCGCGGCCGAGGCCGGGCACGCCGTCAACCCGGACTTCAACGGGGCCGAGCAGGACGGGTTCGGGTTCTTCCAGGTCACCCAGCGCGACGGCCGGCGGGCGAGCGCCGCGACCGCGTTCCTGCACCCGGCGCTCGACCGGCCGAACCTGACGGTCGAGACGAACCTCCAGGTGCACCGGGTCCTCATCGAGCACGGGCGGGCCGTGGGGGTCGTCGGTCAGCGCCTGGACGACGAGATCACGGTCCGGGCGGAACGCGAGGTGATCCTCGCCGGCGGCGCGTACAACAGCCCGCACCTGCTGATGCACTCCGGCGTCGGTCCCGCCGACCTGCTGGCCGCGCTCGGCATGCCGGTCGTGCTCGACCAGCCCGCGGTGGGCCAGGGGCTCCAGGACCACGCCCTGGTGCCGCTGATCTTCACGCACTCCCACCCGATCAGCCTGCTCGTCGCCGGGGCGCCGGAGAACGTGGAGCAGTTCATGGCGGACGGCACGGGACCGTTGACGTCCAACGGCCCGGAGTCCGGCGGGTTCGCCCGGACCCGCGACGACCTGCCGGCTCCCGACGTGGAGTACCTGGGCGCGCCCGTCATGTTCGCCGACAGCGGCCTCGGCACGCCGACCCACCACGCCTTCTCGTACGGTCCGTCGATCCTCACCCCGCGCAGCCGCGGCTACGTGACCCTGGCCTCCGACGACCCGACGGCGAAGCCGAAGATCGTGCACAACTACTTCGCGGACGAGGCCGACATGCGGGTCGCGATCGACGGTGTGCGGATCGGGTTGGAGATCTCGCGGCAGCCGGCCCTGAAGCCCTACACGGAGGCGGCGTACCAGCCGCCGGCGTCGGAGTCGGACGACGACCTGCGCACCTACGTCCGTCAGTACGCGCACTCCATCTACCACCCGGCCGGCACCTGTGCCATGGGCACGGTCGTCGACGCCGACCTGCGGGTACGCGGCGTGGAGGGGCTGCGGGTGGTCGACGCCTCGGTCATGCCGACGCTGATCCGCGGCAACCCGAACGCCGCGGTGCTGGCCATCGCCGAGAAGGCGGCCGACCTGATCAGCGGGGCCCCGCCACTGCCCGTGAACACCGCCGCGCTTGCGGCCTGACCGTCCGGAAGCACACCTGCCACGCCGGTTCGTCACGCCTTCCCGGCACCGGGTCGGCGAATCGTCGGACCGGCCCGTTCCGGCGCTGCAACGACACGACTATCTCGAAGGAGGACCGGGTGGAGGTCACCCAAGCACCGTCCAGGACCGAACTGGTCAAGCGCGCCACCGATCTGGTGCCGCTGCTGCGCAAGCACGCCAGTTGGTCGGAGGAGAATCGGCGCCTGCACGACGAGGTGGTCGACGCGATGGCGGAGGCCGGCTTCTTCAAGATGCGGGTGCCCACCCGGTACGGCGGATACGAGTCCGACACCCGTACGCAGGCGGAGGTCACCGCCGAACTGGCCCGCGGCGACGGCTCGGTCGGCTGGACCATGTCGGTCTGGACGATCCCGGGCTGGATGGTCGGCATGTTCCCGGACGAGGTCCAGGACGAGGTCCACTCGACGCCCGACGTGCGGGTGTGCGGCACGCTCAGCCCGTCGGCGATGGCGGCCCCCAAGGAGGGCGGCCTGGTGGTCAACGGCCAGTGGGGCTTCATCAGCGGCGCCCAGCACAGCCACTGGCAGGAGATCATCGCCATGGCGCCGACTCCGGACGGCGCCGGGCTCTGGCCGGTGATGGCGCTGGTGCCGATGTCGGACCTGGAGATCGTCGACGACTGGTACACGTCGGGCATGCGGGGTTCGGGCAGCGTCACCACCGTCGCCCGGGACGTCTTCGTGCCCCAGGAGCGGGTGCTGCCGCTGCCGGCCATCCTGCAGAACCAGTACGCCTCCGTCCTGAACGCCGACCTGCCGATGTACCGCACGACGCTGCTCGGCGTGGCCGCCGCCTCCTCGGTCGGCACCGTGGTCGGGCTGGCCAGGGCGGCCCGGGAGGTCTTCTTCGAGCGGCTGCCGGGCCGGAAGATCACCTACACCGAGTACGAGAGCCAGCGCGACGCCCCGATCACCCACCTCAGGGTCGCCGAGGCCGTGATGAAGATCGACCAGGCGGAGTTCCACGCGCACCGGGTCACCGGGCTGGTCGACGACAAGGGCCTGACCGGCGAGCCCCTGACGCTGGAGGAGCGGGCCCGTTCCCGGGCCGACGTCGGCGCCGTGTGTCAGCTCGGCAAGGAGGCCGTGGACATCTTCAACATGGCCAGCGGCGGCTCGTCCGTCTACAACACCGTGCCGATCCAGCGCATCGCCCGGGACGCGCAGGTCGTCAACATGCACGCGCTGATGCTGCCGGAGACCAACTACGAGCTGTACGGCCGGGTCCTCTGCGGTCTGGAGCCCAACTCGCCGTACATCTGACGGACAGGCCCTCGGCGCACGGCGCGGGCGCGGTGGCGACGAGGTCCACCGCGCCCGCGCCGCGTCGGTCTGCTGGCCGGAGCGGTGCCTGTCCCACCCGGACGACGGGTCGGGCAGGCACCGCTCCGGCCAGACTGCGTTCCGGCGGCAGCCGGGGACCAGGCCGCACCGTGGACGGCCCGGTCAGCGACCCCGGCCCTGCCGCCGCGGCCCGGCCCTGCCGCCGCGGCCCGGCCCTGCCGGCACGGCCCGGCCCTGCCGGCACAGGGTGGCCGCGGCCGGCGGCACCCCGGGGCGGGCGCCGCGGCGATCCGGCGGAAGCTCCGGTCAGTCCACCGCCGCCCGCCACGACCAGGACGTGGGCCCGCGTTTCGCCGTCGGCGGTCGGCTGGCGTGGGTCGGCGCGGTCGGCCCGGCCGTTCCCGGCTGACGGTTGGTCCGGCGAGCGCCGGGTCGGGTCCGGCGCCGGGGGCTGGCTGCCGGTCCGCGGCAACCGTCATCGGATGTGGCAGGGGGCCGGCGCCTTCGCGCCGGCC
>NZ_JBPQTK010000228.1:0-4431 GCF_051386315.1 Micromonospora sp. URMC 107 | reverse complement strand
GCGGTGGTCGGGCAGCCCGACCACCGCCCCCCGGGTCGCCTCAGGGGTTGATCCGACCGGCGCCGGCCCCGGCGGTCACGGCCGCCTTGACCCCGCTCGCGTCGTCGAGCCGGTACGGGTAGGGGATGGGGGCGACGTCCCCGGCGCTCTCCGGCGCGCCGGAGTTGGTGAAGATGTTGTTGCGCTGGACCAGGTCGCCCGGGTCCGACTCGGCGTAGCCGACGGCGGTGGGGCGGGTGACGTTCTCGAAGTGGTTGCCCTCGACCAGCACCCCGGCGCCCATGGTGGACGCCACGCCGTAGTCCGCGCCGAAGTAGTAGTTGTTGAACACGTGCACCGGGTCACCGAACCGGACGCGCGGGTGGCGCTCCTTGCTCCCGTCGAACCAGTTGTGGTGGTAGGTGACCCGCAGGTGGCCGATGTCGGCGGTGTGCCCGTCGTCGTGGCCGAGCAGCATGCTCTTGGTGTGGTTCGTGACCCGGTTCCAGGAGACGGTCACGAAGTCGGAGGCCCGCTTGACGTCGACCGCGCCGTCGTAGCCGCCGTCGAACGTGTTGTGGTCGATCCAGACGTTGCGCGAGCCCTGCACGTTGATCGCGTCGTCGTCCCAGCCCCGGAAGGTGAGGTTGCGGACGATGACGTTGCTCGCGCCGCTGATGTTCAGCCCGTTGTCCAGCGTCGCGCCGCCCACGCCGAGCACGGTCTTGTTGCTGCGCACGTCGTTCATCGCGTCGGGCATGGTCAGCGACCCGGTGACCCGGATGACCAGCGGCGACGAGGACTCCAGGGCGTCGGCGAGCGCCTGGCCGTCGGAGACGGTGACCGTCTGGCCGCCGGCGCCGCCGGTGGTGCCGCCGTTCTGGGTGGCCCAGCCGACCAGGTCCCCGGCCGGCGGCAGGGTCGGCGTCGGGGTCGGCGCCGGGGTGCTCGGCGGCGGGGTGGTCGGGCTGCCGGGCACGCCGACCTTGCCGACCCCGGCCTGCGCCGTGACCACGGCCTTCATGTCGCAGGCCGTGCCCACGGTGTACGTGTACGGCGGGTTGGTCACGCTGCCGCCGGTCTGCCCGGCGCCGGAGTTGACCAGGCAGTTGTTCCGGGCGACCAGCCGGCCGTCGCCGGAGGAGCCCTCCGCCAGGTGGTACGGGTCGTCTACGTTCTCGAAGTGGTTGCCCTCGACGATGACCCCGGCGTTCTGGGTGGACGCGACGCCGTAGTTGCCGGTGTTCAGGTAGTAGTTGTTGTAGACGTGCACCTGGTCGCCGAAGCGCACGCGCGGGTTGCGCTGGTTGGTGTTGTCGAAGAAGTTGTGGTGGTAGGTGACCTTCAGCCGGCCGGTGTCCTGGGCGGCGTTGCCGTCGTCGTGGCCGAGCAGCATGTTCTTGTCGGTGCCGTCGGCGTGGTTGTAGGAGACCGTCACGTACGACGAGCCGCGCTTGATGTCGACGCCGCCGTCCGTCCCGGTGGTCCAGGTGTTGTGGTCGATCCAGACGTGGTGGGTGAACATCTGCACGTTGATCGCGTCGTCCGCCCAGTTCCGGAAGTTGAGGTTCCGGATGATCACGTTGTGCACGGCGTTGGCCGGCGGCGCGGTGACCGCGTTGTCGATCGGCAGGCCGATGTTGAGGCCGCCTCCGGTGAACCCGGAGTTGGCGCCGACGCCGACGATCGTCTTGTCCGAGGTGACCTCGTGCATGGGGCCGGGCAGCGCGATCATCCCGCTGACCTGGATGACCTTCGGACCGCTCGACGCCGCCTCGGTGATGAACTGGCTGGCGGTCGTGACCGTGACGGTCGGGCCGCCGGCGCCGCCGGTGGTGCCGTTCTGACCCCACGCGTCGACCGAGGCCCATCCGTCGGCCACGTTGGGGCCGGGGTTGCCCGGGTCGCCGGTCGGCGTGGGCGTCGGGCTGGTCGGCGTCGGGGAGGGGCCGGCGCCGCTCGAGTCGACCCGCACGTTGTCGAAGTCGGCGCTGGCATAGTAGGTCGCCACGCCGATCCGGCCGCTGGCGTACTGGGTGTCGGTCGCCTCGGTGAGCAGGGTGCCGTTGACGTAACCCTTGAGCGAGCCGCCGGCCACGTCGAGCCGCAGGGTGTAGGTGGTGCCGACGGCGACCGGCACGGACGCGGTGTCCAGCGTCGTCGAGGAGCCGCCGGTCAGCCGCTTGAGCTCGACGGTGTTGTTGCTGCGCAGCGCCAGGTAGTAGTAGCTGGTGCTGCTCTGCACCCGGGCGAGCAGCGCGACGAACCGGTTCGACCCGTTGAACGCGGTCGGCCGGACGGTCGCCTGGACGGAGTAGTCGGTCCAGCTCGACGTGCCCGCCAGCGAGCGGGCGTCGCTGCTGGTGCTGCTCTGTCGCAGCGCCCGCGCGCTGTCGCCGGTCACCGACCAGCTTCCGCCGGAGGCCGTCCAGCCGGACGAGTTGCCGTCGGAGAAGTCGTCGGAGAAGAGCGTGTCGGCGTAGGCCGTGGTGGTCATGCCGACGGCGAGGGTGACCGCGAAGAGCGCGGCCCCGATCGCGGTGAGGAACCCTCGGCGATGCCTCCGCCGACGAGTGTCGGAGTTGTGCACGGGACCTCCCTGGTGGTGATCAAATGATCGACAAACATCGATCTCTGGGGGTGGGGTGCGCCGCGGGCCGCCGGGCCGGTGCCCGGCGCCGACCGGGTCCGACGGCCCGCGCGGGCGTGGTCAGTAGGGGAGTCTGCCGGTGCCGGCGCCGGCCGTGACGACGGACTTCACGGTGGCCGGCTCGGTCATGGTGTACGGGTAGAACGTGCGCGGCTCCTGGACGGTGCCCCCCGCGTCGCCGGGCTCACTGGTGCCGGCGAGCACGTTGTCCCGGGCGATCATCCGGCCCCGGTCTCCGGCGTAGCTGATCGACCAGGGCACCTCGACGTCCTCGAAGTAGTTGCCCTCGACCACGCAGCCGGAGTCGAGCTGGCAGGCCACCCCGACGTCGGTGTTGTAGACGAAGTAGTTGTTGAACACGTGCACGGGGTCGCCGTAGCGGACCCGGGGGTTGCGCTGGGGCGTGCGGTCGAACCAGTTGTGGTGGTAGGTGACCTTCAGGTTGCCGACGTCCTGGGCGGCGTTGCGGTCGTCGTGGCCGAGCAGCATGTTCTTCGTGTGGTGGTGGGTGTGGTTCCAGGACACGGTGACGTAGCTGGAGCCGCGCTTGACGTCGATCAGCCCGTCGTAGCCGTACGCCAGGTCGTTGTGGTCGATCCAGACGTGGTGCGAGAACATCTGCACGTTGATCGCGTCGTCGACGGTGTTGCGGAAGTTCAGGTTCCGGATGATGACGTTGTGCACGGCGTTCGCCGGCGGGCTGGTCGCGTCGCTGACCGGCAGGCCGATGTTGAGGCCGCCGCCGGTGATGCCGGAGTTGGCGCCGACGCCGACGATCGTCTTGTCCGAGGTCACGTCGTGCATCGGGCCGGGCAGGGCGATCATCCCGTCCACCCGCACGGTCAGCGGGCCGGCCGTGCCGATCGCGGTGAGCAGCTCCGCGGCCGTGTCCACGGTGACGGTCGGGCCGCCCGCCCCGCCGGTGGTGCCGTTCTGGCCCAGCGCGTTCACCGAGGCGAAGCCGATCGGCGGGGTGCCCGGGTCGATCGGCGGCTCGGTCGGCGGCAGGCTGGGACCGCCGGTCGGCCCGCCGGTGGGCGGTGCTCCGGTGGCCGTGTCCACCGCGACGTCGTCGAAGGTGGCGCTGGCGTACGAGGTGGCCAGGCCGACCCGCCCGGCGGCGAACGCCCCGTCGGTGGCCTGCACCCGCAGCGTGCCGTCGACGTAGCCGCGCAACGAGTTGCCGACCGCCTCCAGCCGCAGCGTCGCCCAGCTGCCGACGGTGATCCCGGCCGGGGCGGAGCCGAGCGACACCGGGTCGCCGCCGGAGCGGCGGATCAGCTGCACCCCGCCGCTCGCGGTCACCACCAGCGCGTAGTAGCTGCTGCTGCTCTGCGCCCGGGCGATCACGCCGACGTGCCGGTTCGCCCCGGCGAAGCCGGTCGGCCGGACCCGGGCCTGCACCCCGTAGTCGGTCCAGGTGCCGGCGCCGGCCAGGGCGCGGGCGTCGCTGCTGGTGCCGGACTGCCGGTAGGCGTACGAGCCGTCGGTCACCACCGACCAGCTTCCGCCGGAGCGGGACCACCCGTCGGCCGCGCCGTCGGAGAACGTGTCGCTGAACAGGGTGTCGGCGTGCGCCGACGAGGTGGTCGCGAGCACCGTGCCGACGGCCAGGGTGGCGGCGGTGAGCGCCGCGCCGAGCAGTCTCGGTGTGCGCGTCCGGGTACGGGGTGTCCGGTTCATGGTGTGGGCCTCCTGGTGGTGGGGTGGGCGCCGGTGGGTCGCCGTGCTGAGCGCCGGACACGGCGACCCACCGGCCGTGGGGGGGGGGGGGGGGGGGGGGGGGGGGGGGGGGGGGGGGG
>NZ_JBPQTK010000227.1:0-4459 GCF_051386315.1 Micromonospora sp. URMC 107 | reverse complement strand
GGGCCCCAGGCCCCCCAGGGGTACGCCCCGCCGCCCGCCCGCAAGCGTCGCCGCTGGCCGTGGATCATGCTGCTCATGCTGGCCTGCTGCTGCGGCTGCCCGGCCTACTACGGGGTGCCGATGGCGTCGCAGTACCCGGCGAACGCCAGCCTGCCGGCCGAGGTGGCCGACCTGCGGCTGCGCGACGACGACGTCAGCAAGGCGACCGCCAAAAAGTTGGAGGCGGAGGTGCGCAAGGCGCACCTGCTCGCCGATGACACCTTCGCCGGCGTCTACAGCACGCCCGCCGGCAAGCGGGTGACGGTCTTCGGCGGCACCGGTTTCCGGTTCACCCCGGAGTCGGACGCGGAGGACGAGATCACCCGGCTCACCGGGCAGTACTCCCTCGGCGAGGCCCAGGTGGTCGACACCGGCGTACGCGGCCGGCACCAGCGCTGCGCGGTGGGCCGCGCCGACGGCCAGGACGTGGTGGTGTGCACCTCGGTCGACCACGGCAGCATCGCCACCGCGGTCTTCACCCGGCTCTCCCTCGACGACAGCGCCACCCTGCTCGGCACCCTGCGGGAGCAGCTGGTCACGACCGACCAGAAGTAGGGCCCGACGGCTCGGCCGACTCCCGACGTGGACGAAAGGCGGCGCGGAGTCGGCCTGCCCGGAACCGGGCTCAGGCCGGGGCGTCGCCCGGGGTGGCCGAGTGCGCGCGCGGCGGGGCGTAGCGGGGCACGTACTCCTGGCCGGTCAGCTTCTGGATCTCGGCCATGATCTCGTCGGTCATCTCGCGCAGCGACGTGCGGTCGTCCGGCCGGCCGGTGAAGTCGAGCGGCTTGCCGAACCGGATCATGATCTTGGCGCGGCCGGGGCGGGGCACCCGGGTCCCGATGGGCTGGGCCTTGTCGGTGCCGGTCATGCCGACCGGGATGATCGGCACGCCGGCCGCCACCGCCAGCCGGGCCGCGCCGGTGCGCCCCCGGTAGAGCCGGCCGTCCGGCGACCGGGTCCCCTCTGGATAGACCGCGACCAGATCGCCGGCCTTCAGTACCGGGATGGCGGCGTCGAACGCGGACAGCGCCGCGCGGCCGCCGGCCCGCTCGACCGGGATGGCGCCCAGGCCGGTGAGCACGTGCTTCGACAGGGCGCCCTTCGGGCCGGTGCCCTTGAAGTACTCCGACTTGGCCCAGAACGCCAGGTGCCGGGGAACCACCGTGCCGAGGAACAACTCGTCGGCGACCGAGAGGTGGTTGCCCGCGAAGATCGCACCTCCTGTGTCCGGAATGTGCTCCAGCCCCTCCACGGTCGGACGGAAGGCCAGCCGGAGCGCGGGCGCCACGGTGAGCTTGCCGATGGTGTAGAGCAGGGGCACTGGTCCTCCGGCGGAGTGTGTGCGAACAGGCGCTGTCACGGTAACCGACGGGTCCACGGGGCGTCGTCGGGGTGGCGGGTCGACCGCCTGGTGAGCGGGCGTGTCGGGGCCGGTGGGGACGGCCCGGCGACGCGCCGTCGGGCCGTCCCCACCCACTGACTCATACCCTGCGGACAGCCACCGTCAACCGCTCGCCCCCGCCGGCCTCTCCGGTGCGGCGCCGCCCCGTCGGCGGAGTCGACGGGGCGGCCGGCAACTTCCGGCGGCGTGACCGGGCTCACGTCCTCCGGTGTCACGCCGCGTCCCCTCCGCACGTCGTGTGGGTGTCGACAACGACCGATCGAGGAGGCCGTCATGCAACGGATGAACGTGGCCGAGGTGGCACCGCAGGCGTACCAGGCCGTGCTGGGGCTGGAGAAGTACGTCCGGGCGAACGTCGGGCACACCGTGCTGGCGCTGGTGAAGCTGCGGGCGTCGATGCTGAACGGGTGCGCGTTCTGCGTCGACATGCACAGCCGCGACGCGCTCGCGGCGGGCGAGTCGGACCGGCGGCTCTTCGCCGTCGCGACCTGGCGGGAGGCGCCCTTCTTCGACGAGCGGGAGCGGACCGCGCTGGCGCTCACCGACGCGGTGACCCGGCTCGGCGAGCACGGCGTGCCCGACGACGTCTGGGACGCGGCGGCGAAGGTGTGGTCCGAGAAGGAACTCGCCGACCTGTTGATGGCGGTCGCCACCATCAACGTGTGGAACCGCATCGCCGTGACGTGCCGCAACGACCTCCCCGCGGACGTGTGACGCTTCCCGACGCGACGCGGGCGGCCGGTGCGCTCGACGCGCACCGGCCGATGCTGCTCGGGCTGGCGTACCGCCTGCTCGGCAGCCGGCACGACGCCGAGGACGTGCTCCAGGAGGCGTACGTGCGCTGGTTGGGGGTCGACCGGGGGTCGGTCGCGGAGCCGCGGCGCTACCTGTCCCGGGTGGTCACCCGGTTGGCGCTGGACCGGCTGCGCGCCCGGCGGGCCGCCCGGGAGACGTACGTCGGGCCCTGGCTGCCCGAGCCGGTGCGGACCGTGCCGTCACCGTTCGGGCCGCTGGACGCCGTCGAGCTGCGCGACTCGCTCTCCACCGCCCTGCTGCACCTGCTGGAGCGGCTCTCCCCGCCCGAGCGGGCGGTCTACGTGCTGCACACCGCCTTCGAGCTGCCGTACGCCGAGATCGCGGGGATCCTGGCCGGTCGGCGGCGGACTGCCGGCAGCTGCACCACCGGGCGGCGACCCGGATCGGCCAGGACCGGCGACGCTTCACCGCCGGCCGGGCCGAGCAGGAACGGCTGCTGGAGGCGTTCCTCGCCGCCGCCCGCGACGGCGACCTGGCCGCGCTGACCGGCCTGGTCGCGACGGACGCCACCGCCTGGACCGACGGCGGCGGCCGGGTGAAGGCGGCACGCAACCCGGTCACCGGCGCCGACCGGGTGGCCCGCTTCTTCGCCGGCATCTACGGGCCGGGCCGACGCCTCACCGTGCGGCGGGTGGAACTCAACGGCCAGCCGGGCGCGCTGATCGTCCGCCCCGACGCCGGCAGGTACGCGCTGACGCTCGCCGCGGCCGGCGGCCGGATCACCGCGTTCCACGTGGTCGGCAACCCGGACAAGCTGCGGTGGGCGAACTGAGCGGGCCGGTCGTGGACCGGCCCGCGACGACGGTGGGTCGGTCAGCCCAGCTCGGGGAACCAGAGCGCGATCTCGCGCTTCGCGCTCTCCGGCGAGTCGGAGGCGTGCACCAGGTTCTCCCGGTTGGACAGGGAGAGGTCGCCGCGGATCGTGCCGGCCGCCGCCCGGCGCCCGTCGGTCGCCCCGACGAGCCCGCGCACCACGTCGATGACCTGGTCGCCGGAGAGCACCAGCGCCACCAGCGGGCCGCCGGTCATGAAGTCCTTCAGCGGGGGGTAGAACGGCTTGTCGACGTGCTCGGCGTAGTGCTCGTCGGCCAGCGCGGCGTCCATCGTCCGGACCACCATCGCGTCGATCCGCAGCCCCTTGCGCTCGAAGCGGGAGATCACCTCGCCGACCAGCCCGCGGCGGACCGCGTCGGGCTTGACCAGTACGAGGGTGCGCTCATCGGGGCTGCTGCTGGACACGCTGGGTTCCTCCTGTGCGCGGAAGGCGGTCGGGCTGGGTACGGTCAGCCTAGCGACCCGGTCCCGGCGCCGGCGCGGCGGCCGGTCCTTCCTCCGGCGGCCGATCCGGCCTAGCCTGGCCCTTGACCCTCGGGAGGTCCACAGTGGCGAATGGCGGGAACCGACCCATCGCGCCGGTACGCAAGCTGATCGCCGCGGTGCTGGGCACCGTGGCCACCTTCGTCGTCCTCTTCGGCCTGGGCATGACCAGCTGGGCGATCGTGGCGCTCGGGGTCGCCCTGCTGGTGCTGGCCATCGCGCTGGCCACGGTGCGCGGGGGCGGTCGCACCTGGGTGGTCGGCGAAGGGCACGTGCACAGCGCCTCCGAGCCGCCCACCCAGTACGCCTTCGGCCGCTGCGAACTCCAGCTGGTGATCGACGCCCCGGGGCTGCCGCCCCGGTCCAAGAAGATCATCGAGCCGCGGGTGCCGGTGGCGAAGTGGCCGTCGCTGGGCCAGACGCTGCCGATCCGGGTGGCCCTGGACGACCAGCGGCACGTCCGCGTGCTCTGGGACGACGTGCCCACCCACGCGGAGACCGCCGCGGCCGTCGCGGCCGACCTGCCGCCCGAGTACGCGGGCGCCGAGCCGCTGGACGACGTGCTGATCCAGCAGGAGGCCCCGCCGTGGGCGGACCGGGCGCCGGACGACGACTACCGCGACGACTTCCGCGACGACTACCGGGCCCCGGTGGGTGACCCGCTGGGCGACCCCGTCGGGGATCCGCTGGGCGATCCGCTCGGTGGGGACCGCGTCGGACGGCCCGAGGAGCGCGAGCCCGTCGTGATGCACCAGCGCCCGGGTGGGCCCGTCGTGCTGGAGGGCACGCTCGTCGAGCAGCCCACCACCGGCACGCTGCCGCGCCGGGCCACCCCGACGCCCCGCCCGCCCGCCGAGGAGCGGTTCGACGTGCCCGGCGCGGCAG
>NZ_JBPQTK010000226.1:0-4468 GCF_051386315.1 Micromonospora sp. URMC 107 | reverse complement strand
GTGGGTCAGGTGGCGCGGGCGTACTGGTCGGGCCAGGTGGGGGTGGCGCCGAGCTTGGCGGCGGCCCGGTGCGGCCAGTACGGATCCCGCAGGAGCTCCCGGCCGAGCAGGACCAGGTCGGCGTCGCCGGACGCGACGATCTCCTCGGCCTGTTCCGGCTCGACGATCAGGCCGACCGCGCCGGTCGCCACCCCCGCCTCCCGGCGCACCCGGGCGGCCAGCGGCACCTGGTAGCCCGGACCGACCGGGACGGTCGCGGTGGCCGACGCGCCGCCCGAGGAGCAGTCGACCAGGTCCACCCTGGCGGCGGCCAGCTCGCCGGCGAGCACCACGCTGTCCTCCGCCGTCCAGCCGGCCGGCTCCCAGTCGGTGGCCGAGATGCGGGTCAGCACGGGCACGTCCTCGCCGACCGCCGCGCGGACCGCCCGCGCCACCTCCAGGGTCAGCCGCATCCGGCCGGACCGGTTCCCGCCCCAGCCGTCGTTGCGGTGGTTCGTCAGCGGGGAGAGGAACTCGTGCAGCAGGTAGCCGTGCGCGGCGTGGATCTCCACGGCCGCGAACCCGGCGTCGACCGCCCGGCCGGCCGCCGCCGCGAACGCCTCGACGACGCCGGCGATGCCCGCCTCGTCCAGCGCGGTCGGCACCCGGTAGTCGGGCACGAACGGCGCGGACCCCGGGCCGACCGGCGTCCAGCCACCCTCGGCGTCGGGCACCCCGCCCCGCCGGGGCGCCCACGGCCGGTACGTCGACGCCTTGAACCCGGCGTGCGCGAGCTGCACGACCGGCGCCGCGCCGTGCGCGGTGACGAACGCGGTCACCGGCCGCCAGGCGTCGACGTGCGCGGCGGACCAGAGCCCGGTGTCCTGCGGGCTGATCCGCCCCTCGGGCAGCACGGCCGTGGCCTCGGTCATCACCAGGCCGGCGCCGCCGACCGCCCGGGCGCCCAGGTGCACCAGGTGCCAGTCGGTGGGCAGGCCGTCCGGGCCGGCGGTGTACTGGCACATCGGCGCCAGGGCGATCCGGTTGGGCAGGGTCACCGTGCGCAGGGTGAGCGGGGTGAACAGGGCACTCATGGGGTCATCCTCTCCGGGCGCGGGGGGGGGGGGGGGGGGGGGGGGTGGGCCCCACCCCGGGGGCCCTCCCCGACTCGTCGGGTGGTGCCGCGGCTCGGCCGGCGACGTCGGTCCCGGCCCGGTGCGCGGGCGTGCCGGATGGCTCAGGCCGGTACGGGACTCAGGTCCTCGGCCCGGCGCGGGCCGGCACCGGCCTCGGCGTCGGTCGGGGCCAGCGTCGACCGCCGGCCCGCCGAGTCGTACGCGGCCCGGTCCAGGGTGCCCTCGCGGGCGGCGACGATCGTCGGCACCAGCGCCTGGCCGGCGACGTTGGTGGCGGTGCGGATCATGTCGAGGATCGGGTCGATCGCCAGCAGCAGGCCGGCGCCGGCCAGCGGCAGGCCCAGCGTGCTCAGCGTCAGGGTGAGCATCACGATCGCGCCGGTCAGGCCGGCGGTGGCCGCCGAACCGACCACCGAGACGAAGGCGATCAGCAGGTAGTCGGTGACCCCGAGGTCCACCCCGAAGACCTGGGCGACGAAGATCGCCGCCAGCGCCGGGTAGATGGCCGCGCAGCCGTCCATCTTCGTGGTGGCGCCGAACGGCACCGCGAACGAGGCGTACTCGCGGGGGACGCCGAGGCGCTCGACCGAGCGCTGGGTCACCGGCATCGTGCCCACCGAGGAGCGGGAGACGAAGGCCAGCTCGATCGCGGGCCAGGCGCCGGCGAAGAAGCGCAGCGGGTTGAGCCGGCCGGCGCCCACCAGCAGCAGCGGGTAGACCACGAAGAGCACGATCGCGCAGCCGACGTAGACGGCGGTGGTGAACTTGGCGAGCGGGGCCACCAGGTCCCAGCCGTACGAGGCGACGGCGTTGCCGATCAGGCCGAGGGTGCCGATCGGGGCGAGCCGGATGACCCACCACAGCGCCTTCTGCACGATCTCCAGCAGCGCGCGGTTGATCGCCACGAACGGCTCCGCGGCCTCGCCGACCAGCAGCGCCGCCGCGCCGACGACGAGGGCCAGGAAGACGATCTGGAGCACGTTGCCGTCGACGAACGCGCCGACCGGGTTGGTCGGCACGATGCCAGTGAGGAAGTCGGTCCACGAGCCGGTCCTCGTGGGCGCGGTGGCGCCGGCGGTGTCGAGGGTGACGCCGCGGCCCGGGTCGGTGAGCACGCCGAGCCCGATGCCGACGCCCACCGCGATCAGCGCGGTGACGCCGAACCAGAGCAGGGTCTTCAGCGCCAGCCGGGCGGCGTTGGTCACCCCGCGCAGGCTGACGACGCTGACCACGATGGCGGTGAAGACCAGCGGCGGCACGGCCAGCTTGAGCAGCTGGACGAAGAGGCCGCCGACGGTGTCGAGGGTGCTGGCGAGCCAGCTCAGGTCGTTGGCGCGGGCGAGGAAGCCGAGCGCCACGCCGAGGACGAGGCCGAGCAGGATCTGCACGGAGAAGGGGATCTTGCGCAGGGCGGAAGCCATGAGGATGTGTCCCAGGGTCTGGAGGTCGGAACGGGCAGCGTCAGGAGAGCGGCTGCGCCGGACAGACGCCGCTGGCCTGCAGTCGGAGGTCGACATACAGGCGCACGGTCAGGTGCCAGACGTTGGTCATCGCCGCCGAGGCTAGCGCCGGTGGTCGATGCAGCGGAAGGAGCCATCACGGTGACGCTCCTTACAGCGGATGCGCGGAAGGGGCCCCACGGCTATCGCGGGCGTCGACGGGGCGCCCTCGACTGTCGGCGGAGGGCGACGGCGGTCGCGGTGGCCGCGCCCCAGAGGACGGCCACCAGCAGCAGCAACCGCTCCAGGACCGCGATCAGGCCGCCACGCCCGACGGCGACCAGGGCCACGGCGGTCGCCCCCGCCAGCGGCAGGGCCGCCGCCAGGGCCACCGCGGCCAGCCGGCGCAGCGCCGGCGGCGCGGCCCGGGTGAGCGCGATCGCCAGCATGGCGAAGACCACCGCGGCCACCGCGAGGATGCTCGCCGCGCCGTGCACCAGGTCCGCCGTGGTGGCCCGCTCGAACGGCGGCAGCGGGCAGCCCGCGCTGCACGTCACCGCCCCGGAGACCAGCGTGAAGAGGCCCCCGACCGCGAGCAGCCCGGCCGCCGCCCGCAGCGCCCGGGGCAGCGCCGCCGCGAGCAGCAGCAGCCCGGCGGCCAGGGCGAAGACCCCGATCCGGTACGCCGGGGCGTACGCGCTGTCGGTGACGCCCGCCTCGCTGACGTACCCGGTCGGACCCGGCCCCGGACCGGCGACCACGGCGACGGTCACCGCGACCGCGCCCGCCGCGACGCAGGCGGCGGACGCCGACGCGGCGGCGGCCCGGGGCGGGGCGGCGCGCGGGCCGGCCCGGCGCGGCTCAGCCACGCCCGTGCGGCGTGGTCCAGCCGGAGGTGTCGGGGCCCAGCGGGACGATCCCCGTCGGGTTGATCGCCGCGTGGGTGCCGTAGTAGTGCCGCTTGATGTGGTCGAAGTCGACCGTCTCGCCGAAGCCCGGGGTCTGGAACAGGTCCCGCGCGTACGCCCAGAGCACCGGCAGCTCGGTGAGCTTGTGCCGGTTGCACTTGAAGTGCCCGTGGTACGCCACGTCGAAGCGGACCAGGGTCGTGAAGAGCCGCACGTCGGCCTCGGTGATCGCGTCGCCCATCAGGTAGCGCCGGCCCGCCAGCCGCTCCGACAGCGCGTCGAGCCGGGCGAACAGCCCCGTGAACGCCTCGTCGTACGCGGCCTGCGAGGTGGCGAAGCCGCACCGGTAGACGCCGTTGTTCACGTCCCGGTGGATCTCCGCCATCAGGGCGTCCAGCTCCGGCCGCAGCGCCTGCGGGTAGAGGTCGGGCGCCCCGGGCCGGTGCAGGCTGCGCCACTGGGTCGACAGGTCCAGGGTGAGCTGCGGATAGTCGTTGGTGACCACCCGGCCGGTGCGCGTGTCGACCAGCGCCGGCACGGTGACCCGCCCGGTGTAGTCGGGATCGGTGGCCAGGTACGCCTCGGAGAGGAAGCCGATGCCGAGCACCGGGTCGAACCCGTCGGGGTCGAGGGCGAACCGCCAGCCCCGCTCGTCGCGGATCGGGTCCACCGTGCCGAGGGAGATCGCGTCCTGAAGGCCGAGCAGTCCGCGCACGATCCGGGCCCGGTGCGCCCACGGGCAGGCCCGGCACCAGATCAGCCGGTAGCGGCCCGGCTCCAGCGGCCACCGGCCCTGCGCGTCCGGCCCGCCGCCGGGCGGGGAGTCGGAGTCCGGGGTGACCCGACCGGTGAACCGGTTGGGCTGGCGGACGAACTCGCCGCCGCCGCTGGTCTCTGCGCTGAACTGGGCCCGGGCCATGCCGCCAACCTATCCGCTGCGCGCGCGGATATCCTGGCTGCCGGGCGTCCCCGCGACCCGGAACCGCCCGCCCCCGCCCCTTCCCAC
>NZ_JBPQTK010000225.1:0-4574 GCF_051386315.1 Micromonospora sp. URMC 107 | reverse complement strand
CCCCCCCCCCCCCCCCCCCCCCCCCCCCCCCCCCCCCCCCGCCCTCTTTTGCTCTCACCCCGTCCCCGTCCCCGCTCCAGGCCGCGTGGATCATGCAGTTGTGGTGCCGGTTACCGGCCCGATTGCGCGGTTCGTGCCACACCAGAACTGCATGATCGACCGGGGGACGGTGGTATGTGCCCGTTTGGTTGGGGCGTGGTGGCGGGCGCCACCGGGTGGCGGGGCATGGGTCGGGGCGTCGGGTCGTTGTAACCATCGTGGCCGCGTGACCAGGCCGTTCGATGGCCGGGCCGTTCGTCGGCCGGGCCGGCGGAATGCGGGTCCGGCCGGGGTGGTTACATCCCCCGGATCGCGGAGCACCATCCGGGCCTGAGTCACCGGGCACCGGCCGCCGGAATGACCGGCCCCCCACCGTGGTTGCATCCCCGGACCGCGGGTGCCCGTCGCACGAGCCCGCGAGACGTGTGGACGTGGAATGTGTGGCCGGCCCGGCCGGTTGCATCCCCCCAGGGACGAGCCTCGGCCCCCCGGCCGCAGGCCCCCGGACATCTCGACCTTTCCTTTCCGCGGCGCACCCGCCCCCCTGGCGTGTGTCGCGTACCCCCGATCGAAAGGTGCCGACCATCATGCGTACCGACATCTTCCGTAAGACCGCTCTGACCGTGGCCGGGCTCGCCTTCACCGGCGGCGCCATCGCCGGCCCCGTCACCGCCGCCGTCGCCGCCCCCACCAACAGCAAGCCCACCACGACGGTCAGCCAGGACCGCAAGGGCGGCGAGCGTGAACTCGGCGTGCGCTACGAAGCCCAGCCCAACTTCTACTACTGCGGCCCCGCCGCCGCCCGCAACGCCCTCAGCGTGCAGGGCAAGAACATCGACGTCGACGGCATGGCCCAGCGCATGGGCACCACCGAAGCCGGCACCAACTCCATCAACGACATCACCCCCGTACTCAACAAGGAGACCGGCAAGGACGCCTACCAGTCCGTCGAGATCCGCGACGCCAAGGCCGACCAGAAGCAGACCGACAAGCTGCGCGCCGACATCGTCACCGCCATCGACGAGGGCCACGCCGTCGTCGCCAACATCGCCGGCACCGCCACCGACACCGACGGCACCACCCACTCCTTCGAAGGCGGGCACTACATCAGCGTCGTCGGCTACCGCGACAACGGCAACACCGTCACCATCGCCGACTCCGCCGACCCCACCCAGGCCTCCTACCGGATGAGCGTCGACAACCTCGCCGACTGGATCGCCACCCGCGGCTACACCGCCTGACCCGACCGACGCACGACACGAAGGGCCGGTCCCGACATGGGGCCGGCCCCTTCGTCATGCCCACAGGCTGGCCCGTGCCGATCAGGCACGGCAGCCCACCGGGACGGGACCGGCGGCGCGGCAGCCCACCGGGGCCGGCGGCCCGTCAGGCCCACCGTTCCGGCACGGCAGCCCACCGGGACAGGCGACGCGGCAGCCCCACCATGGCGGCACGGCAGGCCACCGGGGCTGGCGGCGCGTCAGCCCACCGGGACCGGCGGTCCGTCGCCGACGAGGCGGAACGAGGACTCGCCGACCGGCTCCACGAGACCGTCCCGCACCAGCCCGGCGAGGGCCCGGGACCGCTGGACGTCGTCGGCCCACACCTGGTCGAGCCGTTGGTGCGGCACCGGTCCGGTCGCCTCCCGCAGCACGCCGAGCAGCAGCCCGCGTACCTGTCGGTCGGTGCCGGCGTACCGCTGGGGGCGGCGGGTCGGACCCGCGGGGGCCTCGCGGCCGGACGCGCGCCAGGCGCAGACCGACTCGACGGGGCAGGCGCCGCAGCGGGGCGACCGGGCGACGCAGACCACCGCGCCCAGCTCCATGAAGGCCGCGCTGGCCAGGGCGGCGGCGGCCGGCTCGGCGGGGAGCAGTTCCTCGGTGGCGACCAGGTCGGCCGGGCGGGTCGCCGGGCCGGCGTCCGGCTCGCCGGCGATCGCCCGGCAGACCACCCGTCGCACGTTGGTGTCGACCACCGGGTGCCGCTGGCCGTACGCGAACGCGGCCACCGCCCGGGCCGTGTACGTGCCCACGCCCGGCAGGGCCAGCAGCTGGTCCAGCCGGTCCGGCACCCGGCCCCCGTGGCGCTCGACGATCGCCAGCGCGCAGTCGCGCAGCCGCACCGCCCGGCGGGGGTAGCCGAGCCGCCCCCACATCCGGATCGCCTCGGCGGGGCTGTCCGCCGCCAGCGCGGCCGGCTCCGGCCAGCGTGCCAGCCAGGCCTCCCAGGCGGGGAGCACGCGTACGACCGGTGTCTGCTGGAGCATGACCTCGCTGACCAGGATGGCCCACGGGCTCACGTCGGGCCCGCGCCATGGCAGGTCGCGGGCGTTCTTCTCGTACCACCGGCTGACCAGGGTGGCGAAAGTGGGCTCAGACATCGCGCCGCCGATGATGTCACGCGGCCCACCGCATGGGTGGCGCGGGCGACGAGGCCGGGCACGGGGCGACGACGCCACCGTCGCCGTCCCGCTGGCTGGGCGGTCCGGGCGGGGCGTTGCGGCGGTGGCGGACGGATCGGGCAGAATGCCCGGATGAACGAGCTCGCGATCACCGTCATCGGCCGGGACCGGCCAGGCATCGTGGCCGACGTCGCCGAGCTGCTCGCCCGGCTCGGCGCGAACCTGACCGACAGCACCATGACCCGGCTGCGGGGGCACTTCGCGATGACCCTGATCTGCGTGGGCCCGACCGCCGCCGACGTCGAGGCCGCGCTGGCGCCCCTCTCCGCCGACGGCCAGCTGCTGGCCACCGTACGCGCGGTCACCCCCGACGGTGAGACGGCTCCCGCCGGCGAGCCGTACGTGATGGCGGTGCACGGCGCGGACCGGATGGGCATCGTGGCGGCCATGACCCGGGTGCTCGCCGACGCCGGCGGCAACGTCACCGACCTGAGCACCCGGCTGACCGGCTCGCTCTACGTGGTGGTCGCCGAGGTGGAGCTGCCGCGCGGCACGGCCGAGGAGCTGGCCGGGCGGCTGACGGCGACGGCCGCGGAGCTGGGCGTCGGGGTGACCCTCCGGCCGGCCGATCCGGACCTGCTGTGACCGGCGGCGAGCGCGGTCCGGAGACCGAGGCCTACGCCGGCCTCGGCGACTGGACCCCGGAATCCCTGGGCGTGCCGGGGGAGGTGCGACCGGTGGTGTCCGCCCCGGAACCGGTGCTCACCTACGTCGGTGGCGAGGTGGACCCGACCGCCGAGGAGACCGTACGGCTGGCCGCCGACCTGATCGCCACCATGCGGGTGTCGCCGGGCTGCGTCGGGCTGGCCGCCCCGCAGGTCGGCGTGGCCGCGCGGGTCTTCGCGGTGGACGTCACCGGCCACCCGAAGGCGCTGACCGTGCACGGCACCTTCGCGCTCTGCAACGCGCGGGTCGTCGAGGCGAGCCGGTGGAAGGTGGCCCGCGAGGGGTGCATGTCGGTGCCCGACCTGACCGGGGACGTCAAGCGGGCGAGCCGGCTGGTGGTGGAGGGCGTGCTGCCCGGCACCGGCCACCCCGTACGGCTGGTGACGGACGGGTTCGAGGCGCGGGCCCTCCAGCACGAGATCGACCACTGCGCCGGCCTGCTCTTCCTCGACCGGGTCGCCGGCGCCCACGCCATCTACCAGCGCAAGGTGTACCTCTGAGTGGCGGCGACGCGGCGACCCAGCGTCGTCGGCGGGACACGGTCGGCAGGCGGGACCGTCGCATGTGGAGGGTGGATGCGGTGAGCCGCGGACGACTCGGCGCGTCGCGCGGGGCTGGGGTGCCCCGCGCCGCTACGGTGGGGACATCATGCGTCTGACGGTCGGCCCCCTGCCACCCGCCGTTTACTGGCGGCGTCGCGCCGTCGTATTCGGAGCGGGGCTTCTCTTCCTGATTGTCCTGCTCTATTCGTGCACCGGGTCGAACCGGAACGCGAACAAGGGCGGTGACGCGCAGCCCACCGCGGGCGCGACGTCGTCCGGTGCCTCGCCGGAGCCCACCGGCTCGGTGCTCACCCCGCAGACCGGGGCGCCCTCGCCGGGGGCGGCGGGCGGCCCCGACGCCGGCGACCCGTCGGGCGGGCCGGTCACCACCGACTCGCCGCCGGTGGCGCCCGTCGTGCCGGCCGCCGACGACGGCGCCTGCACGGACGCCGAGATCACGGTGACCCCGGTGGCCCAGCCCGCCTCGGTGGTCCGGGGGGCCGTGGTGGACCTCCAGCTCAAGATCAAGAATCGGTCCGAGCGGACGTGCAGCCGCGACGTCGGCGCCTCCGTGCAGGAGCTGTTCATCAAGTCGGGGGCCGAGAAGATCTGGTCGTCCGACACCTGCGGCACCGGCCAGGGCACCGACGTGCAGTCCTTCACGCCGGGCTTCGAGCGCTCCTACCAGGTGGGCTGGAACGGCCGCGACACCACCAAGTGCGCCAACGGGGTGGCGGCGGGCCCGAACCCGCCGGCCGGGACGTACCAGGTCTTCGCCCGGGTCGGCACCAAGCTCAGCGAGCCGGTCAAGCTCACCGTCACCGGCTGAGCGACCGTGGTGGGGGGGGGGGGGGGGGGGGGGGGGG
>NZ_JBPQTK010000224.1:0-5049 GCF_051386315.1 Micromonospora sp. URMC 107 | reverse complement strand
GGGTCGGCCGGGTGGGGCGTCACCGGGGCGGCGGCGGGATCGTTGGCCCCGGTGTCCGCCGCAGCGACCCGCAGGGCCGCACCCCGCAGCTCGTGGAGGCAATTCCGATGGCCAAGCACCGTGTGCCCGGTGACGATCCGTCGACCCGGGAGGGGGTGACCGAGCGCCCGGACGCGGCGTACTGGTCGGTCGACGACTCCCGGTGGCCGGCGGTCCGACCCGACCTTCCCGCCCACATGGTGGACCTGCTCGCCCCGCCGATCGTGGTCGGCGTCGCCCGCGTGCCGGCCACCTCCCGGCTCACCCCGCCGGCCGAGCACCGGCCCGCCCCGCCGGCCGAGCACCGGCCGGTACCGGCCGCGTCGGCCGGGCCCCGTCGGATCGTGCCGGCGGGACCGGGTGTGCCCGGCCGCCGGCCGGCGGGCGCGCCCACGCCGGGCGGCCGGCACCGCCGGGCGGCGGGACAGCCCGACCGCACCGCCTGACCCGGCGCCCCGCCCCGGTAGCCCTTTCAACTGGTGGACCCCGCGCGGGTCCCGCGTCGGCGGGACCCGCGTCGCCGGTAGCGTCTTCGCACATGACGGTCGTGCATCCGATCGCCCGGGCCTGGATCACCACTGGCGGCACCGGCGCGCAGAACTACGACGAGTTCGCCGACGACGCGGAGATCACCGCGATCATCGAGGCGAACCCGCACAGTGCCCTCGGCATCGAGATGCCGCACCGGGCGCCGGAGAGCCTGGGCAAGTCCTTCCCCGACGCCCTGCCGGACGCGGTGAGCCGCCTCGCCGAGGCCAAGGCCGACGGCAGCTACACCCCGGCCGAGCAGGTCGTGGTCCTCTACCGGATCAGCGCGCCGGGGGAGGAGACGGCGTACGGGCTCTGGGCCATGGTCGACACCGACCAGATCTCCACCCGGGCCGACGAGCCCGGTCTGGTCATCCGCAACGAGGACGTCTTCATCGCCAAGGTGCGGGAGCGGGTGGCCCTGGCCGAGGCGCTGGGCCACCTGCTGTCGCCCGTACTCCTGTTGCAGACCGGGCGCGGCGACGAGCTGCACGCCGCCCTCGCGGCGGCGACCGAGGCGGCCGGCGCGCCGGCGGCGACCGACACCGACCAGGCGGGGCGCACCCACGCCATCTGGCTGCTCGGGCCGGGCCCGCGTCAGGACGAGCTGACCGCCCTGGCGGGCGGCGGCGAGCTGGTCGTGGCCGACGGCAACCACCGCAGCCTGGCCGCGCAGACGGGCGGGCTGCCGCGCTTCCTCTCGGTGATCACGACCCCGGCGTCGGTGGCGATCCAGCCCTACAACCGGCTGGTCAGCGAGCTGACCACCACCGCCGACGACCTGCTCGCCCGGCTCCGCGCCGCCGGCGCGGAGATCGACCCGATCGACGGCCCGGTCGAGGTCCCGGCGGCCGGCGGCACCGTCCACCTCCGCCTCGCCGGCCGGGGGTACGCGGTCACCCTGCCGCACGTCGGCGACAACCGGCTGGAGAACCTGGACCACGCCCTGGTCGAGCGGCTGCTGCTGCGCGACGCGCTCGGGCTCGACCCGGGCGACAAGCGGATCACCTACGTCGGCGGTGACTACCCGGCGAGCTGGCTGACGGGCGAGGTCGACGCGGGCCGGGCCGAGCTGGCCGTGCTGGTCGCCCCGGTGACGGTGGACGACTTCGTCGCGGTCAACCTGGCGCGGGAGAAGATGCCGCGCAAGAGCACCTGGTTCACCCCGAAGGCGCGCGGCGGCCTGGTGGTCGCCGAGCTGTCCCGCTGACCCTGTGACGAATCCGCCTCCGGGGCGGCGCCCGCGCGTCGTCCCGGAGGCGGGCCTGACAGACTGCGCGGTATGCGCGTCTACCTGGGATCCGACCACGCCGGTTTCGAGTTGAAGGTGCACCTGGTCAACCACCTGACCAAGGAGGGGCACGACGTGGTCGACGTCGGCCCGCACGCCTACGACCCGGACGACGACTACCCGGCCTTCTGCCTGCACACGGGTGACCGGGTGGTGGCGGACGACGGCAGCCTCGGCGTGGTCATCGGCGGCTCGGGCAACGGCGAGCAGATCGCCGCGAACAAGGTGGCCGGCGTCCGGGCGGCCCTCGCCTGGAGCATCGACACCGCCCAGCTGGCCCGCGAGCACAACGACGCGAACGTCGTCGCGGTCGGCGCCCGCCAGCACACGTTGGACGAGGCCACCGCCATCGTCGAGGCGTTCCTGACCACCCCGTTTTCGGGCAACGAGCGGCACGCCCGCCGGATCGCCCAGGTGGCCGACTACGAGAACACCCGCCAGCTCCCCACGCTGCCCTGATCGCCTGACCGCTCGACCGCCCGGTCGTCCTGGCGGCCGGGCGCCGTCCGCACGGCGGCGGGGCGGTGTGGATCCCGGACGGGACCCATGCCTCCCACGGGCCATGCCTCCCACGCGGCGGTTCCCACCAGGACCGGGGTCAGCGGCGGGGGAGGTCCTCGCGGGGCGTCCAGTTGCGGCGGATGATCACCACTCGTTCCTCGGCCGCGGCCAGGTCCTCGTCCGTGGGGCGGGCGGCGTCGCGGGCCCGCATCGCGGCGGTCACGCTCACCTGGGAGGAGCCGGGGCCGACGAGACCGCGCAGGCCACGGTCGCCCTCGTCACCCGGGCCACCCCGGCGGCTGCGCGGCGGCTCGGGGCCGTCGTGCACCCCGGCGGTCGTCGCGTTCGGGCCCTCGGTGCCGCCCGGGTCGCCGGTCGGGTGCCGTAGCCGGCGCCGGCGTCGCTCCGTGTCCCCCATCAGCCGACCGTACCGCCCCGGCGCGACCGACGCCGGCCCGTGCGTCCGCCGCGCTTGCGGCGCCGGTGGGGGCCGCGCCGGGTCACGACCTCTTACCGATGGGCCGGTGACCTCGGTCACGACGACGGGGTCGTCCGTCCCACTCCGGCCTCGCCGGCCCTCGCCGGGGTGGGGGATCGGGGCTCGCGTCCCGGTGCGGGCTCGGCGACCCATTTGCCGGCTGGCTACCCTCGGAACCGGACGGTGGCCGGTGGTCGCCGTCGGGTCCAGGGGAGGGACGAGATGGCCGACCAGACGCAGCCGTGGGCCGAGCGGACCGTCGAGGTGCCGCCGCAGCCCGGTGCCGGGGTGCCGCCGCAGCGCGACGCGTACCAGCGGGGGGTGGCCTCGGTCGGGCGGTCCAGTACGTCGCGCACCGAGCCGTTCCCCGTCGTCGAGCATGAGCCGACGGGCACGGGCTGGCCGGACACCCCGGCCCCGCGCCGGCCGCTGAGCTGGCACGTCGAGCAGTTGAAGCGCGGCGGCGAGTGGAGTGCCGCCGGCGCGCTCTTCGCCTTCGTCTGTTGGGGGATCTGGGCCATCTCGGGCGGCGGGGACCTCGCCGGCCCGTTCCTGATCTTCCTGCTGAGCCTGCTGGTGGCCGCCGGTCTCTTCGCGTTGGCCCGGCTGCTCGGCCGCGTGGTGCTGGAGCGGCAGCTCGGCCGGGTGCGGCGCAGCGCCCGCGGGGCGCACCTGGTGACGGCGGTCTTCCTGGCCGGTCTCGGGGTCGCCTATCTCCAGCAGACCGAGTGGGTCGTGTCGGCCTGGAACTGGATCAGCAACAACTGACCGTACGCCCGGGCGGGCCGGCCTGCGCCGCCCGCCCGCGCGCCCGGTCGCGGCGTCTCGCGACCTCCGGTCGTTCCACCAGGTCGCCGGCTGCTTACCCGGCCGGCCGCGGTTCATCCGCGCCCGGCCGGGGCTGATCCGCAGCTCAGTGCTTCCCGCCGTGGCCCTCCGCGTCGGCCTTCGGGGAGGCCACCCGGGCCTCGGGGTCCTCGACGCCGGGCTCCCCGCCGTCCGGCGCCACCATGCCGTCGTAGTTGTAGACAGTGCCGTTCTCGCCGTGCTGCTTCGTGGTCCGGATGTACCGGTGCATCATGCCGTCGATCTCCACCTCCAACAGGGCGTCTCCGCCCGTGTCGAGGGTGCTGCCGTCCCGGGGTCCGCCAACGAGGTGTGCCTTCGTGTTCGTGTCCATGTGAAGGCCCTACCCGGGTGGTCCCGGTGCAAAACGGGCGGCGCGCGTCCGGCGCGCCGAATCCTGGTCGGCTGCGGTATGACCGACGCGGGATGTGTCGGGGCATTGCCATCCATCGATAGATATCCATAGGCTCCCGCCATCGGTTTCCGGCGCGCCGCCTCGGCGCGTCGCGAGGGTTCGGGAGGCTCCCATGGTCCGTTGGCGCACACTCGTCGGCCGGTTGGCCGCCGCGTTGGTGGCGGTCACCGCCGGCTCGTTCGTCCTGGCCGTTCCGGCCTCCGCCAAGCCCGGGCCCGAGGTGACCCCGTACGTCGTGGGCGGGACGCTGGCCGCGCAGGGCGAGTTCCCCTTCATGGTCCGGCTCTCCATGGGTTGCGGCGGTTCCCTCTACAGCCCGCGCCTGGTGCTGACCGCCGCGCACTGCGTCGGCGGCACCGGTACGAACACCAGCATCACCGCCACCCTCGGCGTGGTGGACCTCCAGTCGTCGAGCCGGATCCAGGTGCGCTCGAACTACGTCTACCGGGCGCCCGGCTACAACGGCAACGGCAAGGACTGGGCCCTCATCCGGCTGGCCACGCCCGTCACCACGCTCCCGACGCTGAACATCGCCACCAGCACCGCGTACGACAACGGCACCTTCACGGTCGCCGGCTGGGGCGCCACCCGCGAGGGCGGCGCGCAGCAGCGCTACCTGCGCAAGGCCACCGTGCCGTTCGTCAGCGACGCGACCTGCAACTCCTACTACGGCGGCCAGATCATCGCGAGTGAGGAGATCTGCGCCGGCTACGCCAGCGGCGGCATCGACACCTGTCAGGGGGACTCGGGCGGCCCGATGTTCCGGCGGGACGCGAACAACGCCTGGATCCAGGTCGGCATCGTGAGCTGGGGCAACGGTTGCGCCCGGCCCTCCTACCCCGGCGTCTACACCCAGGTGAGCACCTTCGCCCCGGCGATCGCCTCGGCGGCGGCCAGCCTCGGCGGCTGAACCGCACCGCCCCCCGGGGGCCCGGCCGGCTCGTCCGGCCG
>NZ_JBPQTK010000223.1:0-5052 GCF_051386315.1 Micromonospora sp. URMC 107 | reverse complement strand
GCCGGCCGTCGGGGGTGCCGTCGGCCGTCCCGGCCGGGCGGTCGTCGCCCGGGGCGACGCGCTCCGGGCCGGTCATCGCTTCAGCAGCCGGCGGGCGTCGGCCACGGTCACCACCGACCCGGTGACCAGCACCCCGACCCCGCTCAGCTCCCCCGGTACGTCCTCCTCGGCCATCGCCACCGCCGTCTCGATGGCGTCCGGCATCTCCTCGGCCACCTCCACCCGCTCGGGTCCGAAGACCTCGGCCGCCAGCGCGGCCAGTTCCCGGGCCGGCAGCGCCCGGGGCGAGCTGTTGCGGGTCACCACGACCTGGTCGACCACCGGCTCCAGCAGCTCCAGCAGGCTGGCCGCGTCCTTGTCCGCGAGGACGCCGACCACGGCGACCAGCTTGCTGAAGGCGAACTCCTCCTGCAACGCGGTCACCGTGGCGGCCATCCCGTGCGGGTTGTGCGCGCCGTCGAGCAGGATGGTCGGCGCGCTGCGTACGCGCTCCAGCCGGCCGGGCGAGCTGGCGGTGGCGAAGCCCTCCCGGACCGCCTCCACGTCGAGCTGCCGCTTCGCCCCGGCGCCGAGGAACGCCTCGACCGCCGCCAGCGCCACCGCCGCGTTCTGCGCCTGGTGGGCGCCGTGCAGCGGGATGAAGACCTCCTCGTAGACGCCGCCGAGGCCCTGGAGGGTGAGCACCTGCCCGCCGACGGCGACCGCCCGCCGGAGCACCCCGAACTCGGCGCCCTCCCGCGCGATGGTCGCGCCCACCTCGGCGCAGCGCTCCAGGATCGGCCCGGCGGCCTCCTCCTCCTGTGCCGCGGAGATCACCGTCGCGCCCTTGTGGATGATCCCCGCCTTGGCCAGCGCGATGTCCTGGATGGTGTCGCCGAGCCACTCGGTGTGGTCCAGCCCGACCGGGGTGAGCACGCACACCCCGGCCTGGATCACGTTGGTCGCGTCCTCGGCGCCGCCCAGGCCCACCTCGACCACCGCCACGTCCACGGGGGCGTCGGCGAAGGTGGCGAAGGCCAGCGCGGTGGTCATGTCGAAGTACGTCAGCGGCTCCGCCGAGCGCTCGTCGACCAGCCGGGCGAGCGGCTCGATCTCCCGGTAGGTCGCGACGAACCGCCCCTCGTCGACCGGCTCGCCGTCCAGGCTGATCCGCTCCCGGACGGTCTCCAGGTGCGGGCTGGTGTAGCGGCCGGTGTGCAGCCCGAACGCCCGCAGCAGGGAGTCGATCATCCGGGCCGTCGAGGTCTTGCCGTTGGTGCCGGTCAGGTGGATCGACGGGTACGCCCGTTGCGGGCTGCCGAGCAGGTCCAGCAGCGACTCGATCTTGTCCAGCTCGAAGGCCATGCGGGTGAACCCGCGGCCCGCCAGCTCGGCCTCGACGGCGGCGAAATCGGTGCGGTCGGTCACGAGGGCAGCGCCTCCAGAGCAGCGTCGATGCGGACGAGGTCGGCCTCGGCGACGGTGAGCCGATCGCGGATCTTGGCGACGACCGGCTCCGGCGCCTTGTCGACGAACGCCGGGTTGCCGAGCTTCGCCCGGGCCTGCGCGGCCTCCTTCTCGGCGGCGGCCCGGTCCTTCGTCAGCCGGGCCCGCTCGGCGGCCACGTCGATCGTCCCCCGGGTGTCCAGGGCCACGCTCACCTCGCCGGGCATGGCGAGCGTCGCGCTGGCCTGGAACCCGTCGCCGGCCGGGTCCAGCCGCACCAGCGACCGGATCAGCGGCTCGTGCGCGGCGATGCCGGCGGCGGCCAGGCCGTCGAGCCGCGCCGCGACCCGCTGCGTCGGGCGCAGCCCCTGGTCCGAGCGGAACCGCCGGATCTCGGTCACCACCCGCTGGAGGGTGCCGACCTCGACCTCCGCGGCGTCGTCGACTCCGGTACGGTCGGCCACCGGCCAGGCGGCCGTCATCACCGTCTCGCCGCCGGTGAGGGCGGTCCACAGCTCCTCGGTGACGAACGGGATGACCGGGTGCAGCAGCCGCAGCAGCTGGTCCAGCACGTGCCCGAGCACCCGGCGGCTGGCCTCGGCGGCCGGGCCGCCCTCGGCGAGCACCGGCTTGGTCAGCTCCACGTACCAGTCGCAGACGTCGTCCCAGGCGAAGTGGTAGAGCAGGTCGCAGACCTTCGCGAACTCGTACGCCTCGAACTGCTCGTCCACCTCGGCGGTGACGTGCGCCAGCCGGGACAGGATCCACCGGTCGACCGTCGAGAGCGTCTCGGCCGCCGGCAGCGGCCCCTCGGTGTGCGCGCCGTTGAGCAGCGCGAAGCGGGTGGCGTTCCACAGCTTGTTGCAAAAGTTGCGCGAGCCCTGGCACCAGTCCTCGCTGACCGGCACGTCCCCGCCCGGGTTGGCGCCCCGGGCCAGGGTGAACCGGGTGGCGTCGGCGCCGTACCGGTCGATCCAGTCCAGCGGGTCGACCACGTTGCCGAACGACTTCGACATCTTCTTGCCGTACTGGTCGCGGACCATGCCGTGCAGCGCCACCGTGTCGAAGGGCTGCCGGCCGTCCATCGCGTACAAGCCGAACATCATCATCCGGGCGACCCAGAAGAAGAGGATGTCGTAGCCGGTGACCAGGACGCTGGTCGGGTAGAACTTCGCCAGGTCGGGGGTCTGCTCCGGCCAGCCAAGCGTGGAGAACGGCCACAGGCCGCTGGAGAACCAGGTGTCCAGCACGTCCTCGTCCTGGTGCCAGCCCTCGCCGGTCGGCGGCTCCTCGTCCGGGCCAACGCAGACGATCTCGCCCTCCGGGCCGTACCAGACGGGGATGCGGTGGCCCCACCAGAGCTGCCGGGAGATGCACCAGTCGTGCATGTTGTCGACCCAGGCGAAGTACCGCTTGGCCAGCTCCGCCGGCTCGATCTTCACCCGGCCGTCGCGCACCGCGTCGCCCGCCGCCTTGGCCAGCGGGGCGGTGTTGACGAACCACTGGAGCGACAGGCGCGGCTCGACGGTCGTCTTGCACCGGGAGCAGTGCCCCACCGCGTGCACGTACGGCCGCTTCTCGGCGACGATCCGGCCCTGCTCGCGCAGCGCGGCGACGATCGCGGGACGGGCCTCGTACCGGTCCAGGCCCTGGAACGGGCCGTGCGCGGTGATGACGCCCCGCTCGTCCATGATCGTCAACGTCGGCAGGTCGTGCCGCTGGCCGATCTCGAAGTCGTTCGGGTCGTGCGCCGGGGTCACCTTGACCATGCCGGTGCCGAAGCTCGGGTCGACGTGCTCGTCGGCCACGATGGGGATCCGCCGGTCGGTCAGCGGAACGGGCACCTCGGTGCCGATCAGGTGCCGGTAGCGCTCGTCGTCCGGGTGGACGGCCACCGCGGTGTCGCCGAGCATCGTCTCGGCCCGGGTGGTGGCGACCACGACGTCGTCGCTGTAGCGGATCGAGATCAGCTCGCCGTCGTCGTCGGTGTGCTCCACCTCGATGTCCGACAGCGCGGTCAGGCAGCGCGGACACCAGTTGATGATCCGGTTGGCCCGGTAGATGAGCCCGTCGTCGAAGAGCTTCTTGAACATGGTCTGGACGGCCCGGGACAGGCCCTCGTCCATGGTGAAGCGCTCACGGTCCCAGTCGACGGAGTCGCCGAGGCGGCGCATCTGGCCGAGGATCGCCCCGCCGGACTCGGCCTTCCACTGCCACACCCGCTCGACGAACTTCTCCCGGCCCAGGTCGTGTCGGGACAGGCCCTGGCCGGCGAGCTGCCGTTCGACCAGGTTCTGGGTGGCGATGCCGGCGTGGTCCATGCCGGGCAGCCACAGCGCCTCGTGGCCCTGCATCCGCTTGCGGCGGGTCAGCGCGTCCATCAGGGTGTGCTCGAACGCGTGGCCCATGTGCAGGGAGCCGGTGACGTTGGGCGGCGGGATGACAATGGTGAAGGGGGGCTTGTCGCTGTCCGCCGACGCCCGGAAGTGGCCGGCGGCTACCCACTGCTCGTACCGTCGCTGCTCTACCTCGCCGGGCTGGTACTGGCCGGCAAGGGTCGGGGCGTCGGGGCGTCGGGCATCCAGTCTCTCGGTCACCCTGAAAGTCTACGGAGCGCTTCCCGGGACCCGACGTGCGCCACCTGCCGTTCGCGTACGGTGTCGGCTATGTCCGACGCACATCTCACCGACCGCCCCGTCGCAGACGGCCCGGAGCCGATCGACCTGACCGACGAGCCCATCCAGCTCAGCAACCGGGACCCGGAGCAGGCCCCGGAGCGGCGGGAGACGCGGTCGAGGCGGCGGCGGGTGGCGTGGGCCGTGGCGGCGGTGGTCGGGCTCGCGGGGGCCACGGTGCTCGGCGCGGCCGGCTGGCGGGTGGCCCAGCAGAAGGACGCCGACCTGGCCACCCCCGACCGGGTGGCGGGCCTGGTACGGGACGACAGCGATCGGGCCCGCAGCACCTCCGACTACCTGCGCAGCGGATTCGCCGCCGACATCGACCTGGACAGCAGCTTCGGCACCGTCTACCGGGATCCCGCGGACGACAAGCGCTCGGTGCTCCTCTTCGGCGGCACGACGCTGCTCTGGCAGCCGGAGCGGGACCTGGACAGCCTCTTCGGCCTGCTGACCGACGAGACCGGCAAGGTGACGGGGCTGCGCGAGGTGCCCGCCGGGCGCTTCGACGGCGTCATGAAGTGCGGGACCACCAGCGGCGACGGCGGCGACTTCGCGGTCTGCGGGTGGGCCGACCACGGCAGCGTGGTGATGGGGATGTTCCCGGGCCGCTCGATCGACGACGCCGGCGGGCTGTTCCGCGCCATCCGCGAGGAGATCCAGACCCGCGGCTGACCCCTTGGCCGCTCGGCCCGAGTCCACTTGCTGCGGGCAGAGTTGTTCCCGGCCCTTGCCGGAGGCCCCGCGGCCTGGAAACGCTCCCGCTGCCTGATCGGCCCGGCTGATTCCGCAGTCGGATCGGCCCTGCTCCGGCCCCGGGGGGGCCGGCTTTTTGCAAAAGGGTCCGTGACGCAGTTCAGGGCCACCCCTTAGATGGGTGGCCCTGAACTGAAAGATTGTCCGGCGGTGTCCTACTCTCCCACACCCTCCCGAGTGCAGTACCATCGGCGCT
>NZ_JBPQTK010000222.1:0-5073 GCF_051386315.1 Micromonospora sp. URMC 107 | reverse complement strand
GGCGACGCCCGCCCGGTCCGGCGACGCCCGCCCGGTCCGGCGACGCCCGCCCGGTCCGGCGGCGCCCGCCCGGTCCGGCGGCGCCCGCCGGTTCCGGTGGCCGTCGGAGGCGGTGCGACGGTCAGGTGGGCAGCGGGCCGTTCGGGCCGGGAGCGGCCGGGGCGGCGGCGAGGCTCGCGCTCGCGGCGTCGCGGGCGATGTCCCGGGGCACCAGGCGGCCGGAGCGGTAGCCGATGCCCATGCCGGCGACCAGTACGAAGATCGCGCCGAAGGTCTGCAGCGAGCCGATCAGCGCGCCGCCGACGCCCAGCAGCGGGGCGGCGATCATCAGCATGGCGCCGTCGCCGATGCTGAACGTCCCGGAGCGGGCCACCGACCAGCCGGTCAGCAGCCAACCCAGGCTGTAGCAGGTGGCTCCCACCAGCACGAGCGTCCGCGCGGTGGTGCCGAAGACCGGGGTCTGCTCCACCAGCCCCGCGAACGGCAGCATGAGCACCGTGCCGGCGATGGAGACGAGCAGGCCGGCGACGGCCGCGCGGCGGCTGCGGGTCGCCGCCAGCAGCCCGGTCAGCGCCAGCAGGGCGAGCAGCCCGAGCCACACCGCCGCCACCCAGCCCACCAGGTAGAGGGGCCGACCGTCGGCCGGGTACGGGTCGTTGCCCACCCCGCCGTCGCTGCCCATCGCCACGACGGCGTAGAGGATGGCGTACGCGGGGAGCAGCCACACCGCGCCCCGGGCGAGCCGGCGCAGCGACCAGGCCCAGGTGGCGTTCGTGGCCGGCCCGATCGGCGTCGGCTCGACGAAGGGCAGCACGCCGAACCCCCCGCCGGTACGCCGACTCCCGAGCGGCCCGGTGGGATCGTGCGCGCCGGGGACCGGGGCCGAGGACCGTACCCGCTTCGCCGGATCCTTCATGCGTCACCTCGCTCGTCCGACGAGCGGCGCGGGACGCGCCGGGGCGCCCCGTTGCCTGCTCACCGCCCGTCCTAGGACCGATGGTGGCAGGCGACGGAGCGCCCCATGAGTCTTTCTCGCATTCCCGGGCGACCGGCGCCCGGGCCGGTCAGCCGCGTTCGCGCTGGTCGGCCGGGTCGCGGAGCAGGCTCGCCGGGGAGACCGGCTCCGGCGCCGGCAGCCCCTGCGGCTTGCCGCCGGAGACCTGCGCCTCGGCGACGCGTACCTCGTCGTGGATCTGCTGCGCGGCGGCCGCCGCGGCCTGCGCGGCCTCGGCCGCCTCGCGCTCCACCGCGCTCGCGCTGTCGGCCGCCTCCGGCGCCGGCTCGTCGCCGACCATCCGGCTCAGCCCGCCGAGCGCGCCGCCCATGCCCTCCAGCGCCTTGGTCAGCTCGGCCGGCACGATCCAGACCTTGTTCGCGGTGCCGTTGGCGATCTGCGGCAGGGCCTGGAGGTACTGGTAGGCGAGCACCTTCTGGCTCGGGTTCGCCTGGTGGATCGCGTCGAACACGGTCCGGATCGCCTTCGCCTGGCCCTCGGCCTGGAGGATCCGGGCCTGCCGGTCACCGTCGGCCCGCAGCACGGCGGACTGCTTCTCGCCCTCGGCCGTGAGGATCTGCGACTGCTTGTGCCCCTCGGCGGTGAGGATCGCCGCACGACGGTCCCGCTCGGCGCGCATCTGCTTCTCCATCGAGTCCCGGATGCTCGCCGGCGGCTCGATCGCCTTGATCTCGACGCGGGTGACCTTGATGCCCCACCGGCCGGTGGTCTCGTCCAGCACGCCCGACAGGTGGCGGTTGATCTCCTCGCGGCTGGTCAGCGCGCGCTCCAGGTCGAGCGAGCCGATCACGTTGCGCAGCGTGGTGACGGTGAGCTGCTCGATGGCCTGGAGGAAGTTCGAGATCTCGTAGGTCGCCCGGACCGCGTCGACCACCTTGAAGTAGAGGACCGTGTCGATCGAGACGACCAGGTTGTCGGAGGTGATCACCGGCTGGGGCGGGAAGCTGACCACCTGCTCGCGCATGTCGACCTTGGTACGCACCGCGTCGACGAACGGCACCAGGATGTTGAGCCCCGGGTTGAGGGTGCGCTTGTACCTGCCGAGCCGTTCCACCACGTCCTGGCGCTGCTGCGGCACGATCCGCACCGCCTTCGCCAGGGTGATCACCCCGATCAGCGCGATGGCGATCAGTAGGACCGGGATCACAAGTTCCATGTACTCACCTTTTCGCTTCGGGTAGCTCGCCGGAAGGGGAAACGTCGTCCCGCCACACCAGGGCGGTGGCACCCCGCACCTGGATCACCTGCACCCGTTCGCCCGGGGCGAAGTGCTGGCTCGCGTCGTAGGAGCGGGCCTGCCACAGCTCACCGTCGATCTTCACCATGCCCTGCCCGGCGTCGACCCGCTCCAGCACCAGCGCCGTGCTGCCCTCGATCGCCTCCACGCCGAAGGCCTGCTCGCCGCTCTCGAGCGCCGAGCGCCGGTGCCTGCGCAGCGTCGGCCGCACGCCCAGCACCGTCAGCGCCGACACCGCGGCGAAGACGATCGCCTGCACGCCGACGGGCGCGCCGAGCGCCGCGGCTCCCGCGGCGGCGAAGGCGCCGGCCGCGAACATGATCAGAAACAGCGTCGTCGTGAAGATCTCGGCGACCGCCAGAACGACACCCAGCACGATCCACAGCACGGCGTCCACCCCCCGATCGTGACACGTCAAAGCACGTGGAGCCCACCGGCGAAGATCAGTAAGCTCGGCGGCACGCCGGCGGCCCGCCCGACGGTGCCGCAATTCCACGAGGAGAGCCCGTGTCCCTGCTGCCCGAGACCGCCCGCCAGGTCGACGCCCTCGTCGCCGGGGCGCAGTCCGCCGGCCGTACGCCGTCGCTGCTGATCGGCGTGGTGCGCGACGGCGCGCTGACGCACCTCGCCACCGCCGGCGAGCATCCGCGCCCCGACGCCGACCTCCAGTACCGCCTCGGGTCGATCAGCAAGACCATGACCGCCACCCTGGTCATGCAGGAGCGCGACGCCGGCCGGCTGGCCCTGGACGACCCGCTGGAGAAGCACCTGCCCGGCACCGGTGTGGGCACGCTCACCCTGCGGCAGCTGCTCGGCCACGCGAGCGGCCTGCGCCGCGAGCCGGACGGGCAGTGGTGGGAGCGCGCCGAGGGCGCGGACCTCGCCACCCTGCTGGCCGGGGTCGACGCCGGGAAGATCGCCTATCCTCCGCACCGCTCGTACCACTACTCGAACCTGGCGTACGGGCTGCTCGGCGGGGTGCTCGAGCGGATCACCGACACCGGCTGGGCCGAGCTGCTCCGCCAGCGCGTGCTGGAGCCGCTCGGCATGCGCCGCACCACGTACGCGGCGACCGAGCCGTTCGCCCGCGGCTACGTCGTGCACCCCTGGCACGACACGCTGCGGGAGGAGCCGCGTACCGACACCGGGGCGATGGCCCCGGCCGGGCAGCTCTGGTCCACCGCCGAGGACCTGGCCCGGTGGGCGGCCTTCCTGGCCGACCCGGTGCCGGAGGTGCTGGCCGCGGAGACGCTGACCGAGATGTGCGTCCCGGTGGCGATCAGCGACCTCGACTCGTGGACCGGCGGGCACGGCCTGGGGCTGGAGCTCTACCGGCAGGGCGAGCGGGTGTACGTCGGGCACGGCGGCTCGATGCCCGGCTACGTGGCGGCCCTCGCGGTGCACCGCCCGTCGCGCACCGGCGTGGTCGGCTTCGCCAACTCGTACGGCTTCCGCACCGGCGGGATCGGCGGGCTCGCGCTACGGGTCCTCACCACCGTGCTGGAGGCCGAGCCGGCGTTCCCGCAGCCCTGGCGGCCGGCCGCCACTCCCCCGCCCGCCGAGGTCGACGAGGTGACCGGTCGTTGGTGGTGGATGGGGGCGTCGCTCGACGTCACCTGGGACGCGGCCGCGGGTGAGCTGGTCGCGTACGTGCGCGGCGAGCGGGTGAGCGCGTTCGTCCCCGAGGGGCCCGACCGCTGGCGGGGTCGCTCCGGCCCGGAGAACGGCGAGATCCTGTCGGTGCTGCGCGACGAGGCGGGACGGGCCGTGGCGCTCGACGTCGCCACCTTCGTCTTCACCCGCACCCCCGACCAGGAGCCCTGACCAGACCGGTCCGGAGTTGCGGCGGTCCGCGACCCGGACCCGAGGCAGGACGCGCACGGGGCCGTCACCCGACGGGCCGGGGCCGCCGTGCCCGGCGGAGGGATCAGGCCTGACCGCCCGGAGCCGGGCACGGCGGATCGCGGCCCCGGCCGCGACCACGCTCAGGCCGGCTCGGTGACGAAGTCGATCAGGCGTTCCATCGCGTTGATCAGCGGGGTCTCCACGTCGGCGAAGCTGTCGACCCGGGACAGGATGTGCCGCCACATGTCCGCCGGCGTGGCGACCCCGAGCGCCGCGCAGACGCCCTCCTTCCACGGCTGCCCCGGCGGCACCACCGGCCACGCGGGGATGCCCAGCGCCGCCGGCTTCACCGCCTGCCACACGTCGACGTACGGGTGCCCGGTGACCAGCACGTGCGGAGAGGTCACCTTCGCGACGATCCGGCTCTCCTTGGAGCCGGCGACCAGGTGGTCGACGAGCACGCCGAGGCGGCGGCCGGGGCCGGGGGCGAAGTCGCGCACCTCGGCGTCCAGCGCGTCGATGCCGTCCAGCGGCTCCACCACCACGCCCTCGACGCGCAGGTCGTCGCCCCAGATCCGCTCGACCAGGGCGGCGTCGTGGATGCCCTCCACCCAGATCCGGCTGGCCTTGGCGACCTGGGCGCGTACGCCGTCGACGGCGATCGAGCCGGAGGCGGTGCGCCGCCGGGCGGCCGGTGCCGGGGCGCGGGTCGGGCGGCGCAGCGTCACCGGCCGCCCGTCGAGCAGGAACGCGGCCGGCAGCAGCGGGAAGTTGCGCCGGCGTCCGTGCCGGTCCTCCAGCACCACCGCGCCGGCCTCGAAGCCGACCACCGCGCCGCAGAAGCCGGAGTCGGCGTCCTCGACCACGAGGTCCGGCTCGGCGTCCACCTCCGGCGTGACCTTCCGCCGCCGCCAGTCCCCGGCCAGCACATCGTTCCCATACCGCCGCCCCATGCCGATCAAGCTAACCCCCCACC
>NZ_JBPQTK010000221.1:0-5133 GCF_051386315.1 Micromonospora sp. URMC 107 | reverse complement strand
CAGCCCCCCGGCCGGGCCAGGAGTCCGCTCCCCCGGCCGCCCGGGCGGAGCCCGCTCCCCCCGGCTCCCGGGCCAACTGGCCGCTGGTCAACAACCCGGAGAACCCGGCCGACAGCTCCGCCAAGAACCCGGTCGCCGGCGCCTACGGCGACCGCGGCGGGCGCGGCGTCGACGCCCCGACCGATCCGGGGGCGGAGCGCCGGGTCACCCCGCCGTGGCTGGCCGACGACCTGCCCCAGGAGCCCCCGGTGCTGCGGCTGGTCGAGCCGCCGCCGCTGGCCGACCGCGCGCTGCGCGGCGGGACGGGCCCCGCTGCCGACGCGCAGCCCGAGACGCCCCCGCTGCGGCTGGTCGACCGTGAGGAGGCCGCGCGCAGTGGCCGACCGGCCCCCCGCGACGAGCGGCCGGTGACGCGGGACGAGCGACCGGCCCCCCGTGACGAGCGGCCGGTGGCCCGTGAGGAGCGGCCGGTGGCCGACTACCGGCCGGCGCCCCGCGACGAGCGGCCGGTGGCCGAGTACCGCCCGGCGCCCCCGATGGAGCGCCGCCCCCCGCCCGTGTCCGACGAGGGCGACGGCGACCTGCTGATCTTCGCCCAGGCCAAGTCCGCCTGGTTCGTGGGGCACGACGACGAGTCCGACCTGGACTGGTCCACCACGGCCGACACCGGCTGGCAGGCGGCCGAGCAGGCCGCCCGCCCGGCGGTCGGTGCCGAGACCCCGGCCGGGCTGCCCAAGCGGGTCCCCCAGGCCAACCTCGTCCCCGGCTCTCCGCTGCGGGAGGAGCGGCCACTGCGGATCGTCCGCGACGCGGCGAGCCTCGCCGAGAACACCACCGGATACTTCCGCGGCTGGCGCCGGGGACAGGAGATCGGCGGGTTCGCGGTCGGCGGCCGGCCCGGTCGGGAGGCCGCCGGCGGCTGGGACTTCACCCGCGACACGGGCGACCGCGACGACGACCGGGAATTCGAGTACCGCTCCGCCGGCTACCGCTCCTGACCGCCGCAAAACCGCCTCCCACCTGCGTGTTCCTGCCCACACCCGGATGATTTGACGCCGCCTCGCGGCGGCCGGGAGCATACCGGCGGAACAGCCGGCGGCAGGGGTCGCCGGGTGGGAAGGCGACTCATGGCGACATCGGCACCCGGCCCCTCCGCGTTCACCCGGCGCGGCCTGCTGGCCGCGACGGCGGGCACGCTCCTGCTCAGCGCCTGCGGGCGCGGCGAGGCGGGCGAGGGCGATCCGGTCAGGACGGTCGCGCCGGGCGGTCAGGAACTGCTGATCGGGGTCAGCCTGGAGCTGACCGGTCCCGGCGCCGCCCTCGGCGTCCTCCAGCAGCGGGCGCTGGAGATCACCCTCGAATCGCTCAACGCCAACGGCGTGCCGATCGGCAACGTGCGCCGCGCCGTACGGCTGGAGGTCCGGGACAACGCCGGCGATCCGGCGCTGACGGCCCGGCAGGCCACCGCGCTGGCCCGCGACACCGGCGTGCACGCCCTGGTCGGCGGCACCCTGGCCGAGACCTCGATGGCCCTGGTCGGGGTCGCGCAGAAGGAGCGGGTGCCGTTCCTCTCCCTCGCCTACGGCGACGGGATCGTGCTGCCGCTGCCGCAGCGGACGTACGTCTACAAGATGACTCCGGACGCCGGCGACATGGCCCGGCGGCTCGCCCGGCTCATCGCCTCGCAGCGGCTCTCCCGGGCGGCGCTGCTGGCCGCGGACGGCCTGCACGGCGACTCCGGCGTACGGGCGATGACAGGGGCCCTGCGTACGGCGGGAGTGGCGCTGGCCTCCGCCAACCGGCTACCCCGCACCGGCGGCGACCTCCGCCGGGCGGCCCGCGCGGCGGCGGGCTCGCGCCCCGACGGGGTGGTGGTGTGGGCGACCGCCCCGGACTCCGCCGCCGCCGTGGGGGCGCTGCGCCGGGCCGGCTACGACGGACCGGTCTTCCTCGACGCGGGCGCGGTGGCCGAGCAGACCCTGGAGGGCGGGAACGCGGCCCTCATGGAGGGCACGTACGCCGTCCATCCGACCTCGCTGGGCGGAGCGATGCTCGCCAACACCACCATGTCCGCGTTGGACCGCAAGGAGTTCGTCTACCGCTACGTCCAGCTCCACGGCGGGTTCAGCGGCTTCGCCCCGTACGCGTCCGACGCGGTGCGGCTGATCGCCGACGCGGCGCGGCTCTCCACCAGCGTCGACCGTGGACGGATCCGGGCGTTCCTCCAGAACCAGGTCACCGAGGGGATGGCGGGGATGTACTCCTTCACCCCCATCCGGCACGGCGGCATGGACCAGGGCTCGCTCGGCGTCTACACGGTCAGCGCGGGCGCCTGGACGCGGGTCTCCTGACCCCGCGCCGGCCCGCCGCCCGCTCCTGGTGACCCGGCCCGCCGTCCTCCCGGCCGTGCCGCAGGCGGCGCCCCGCCGGCCGTGGGGGGCCGGCGCACGGCGCGGGCGTGGCGTCGACCCCGTGGTGCGGACAGCGACGAGCGCCCGGTGGCGGCCGAGGCCGTCACCGGGCGCGGGTCGCGTCGATCAGGCCGGCGCGACGGCGCGCGAGCGCCGCATGGTCAGCACGTACTCGACCAGCGAGATCAGCACGTGCTTCGTCGACTCCCGGTTACGGGCGTCGCAGGCCACCACCGGCACGTCGCCGGAGATCGCGAGCGCGTCCCGGACGTCCTGCGGGTCGTGGTACTGCATCCCGTCGAAGCAGTTGATGGCCACCAGGTACGGCAGCCGCCGGTGCTCGAAGAAGTCGATCGCCGCGAAACAGTCGGCCAGTCGGCGGGTGTCCACCAGCACGACCGCGCCGATCGCGCCGCGGACCAACTCGTCCCACATGAACCAGAACCGGGTCTGCCCCGGCGTACCGAACAGGTACAGGATCAGGTCACGGTCGATCGAGATGCGGCCGAAGTCCATCGCCACCGTGGTCGTCGTCTTGCCCGGCACCTGCCGGGTGTCGTCGACGCCCACGCCGGCGGAGGTCATGATGGCCTCGGTGGTCAGCGGCGTGATCTCCGAGACCGAGCCGACCAACGTCGTCTTGCCGACGCCGAATCCACCGGCGATAACGATCTTCGCCGACGTCACGCGCCCACTCGGGGTCGGCGGGCGGTGCGACATGTCAGAGCCTGCGAAGTCCACTCAGCACCCTCTCCAGCAGTTCAGTGCCCACCGCGTCGTCCGAGTCGTCCAAGATGGTCGGCTCGTGGACCGCGACCAGGCCGTCCGTCGCCATGTCGGCGATGAGCACCCGGGCCACACCGAGCGGGAGCTGCATCCGCGCCGCGATCTCGGCGAGCGACTGCACACGTCCATCACACAGCGCGGCGATGTACTGGTGCTCGCGACCCTGACCGCCGTTGCCATTGGCAGCGGCGCGGCCGCGCACCGTCGTCTCGACGAGCGCCTCCAGCGCGATGTCGAGGCGGGGGCGGGTACGACCACGGGTCACGGCGTATGGACGGACCAACGCTCCGGTCGGCTCGTCACGATCGGCCATGTCGCCGCTCACCTCCCTCGCACCCGGCACCGGCTCCGGATGGAGCCCGTCGTCGTTGTCGTTGTCGCCCCGCCGACCTCACGGGTCAACAGGTCGTCAGCCCAGCATCCCCGCAGCCGCACGTGGCTGCGGGGTCAACGCGTCGCCCACCCGGTCGACCAGCAGGGCCATCTCGTAGCCGACCTGTCCCACGTCGCAGCTGCGGGCGGCGAGCACCGCGAACGACGACCCGTCCGAGATGGACATCAGGAACAGGAAGCCATTGTCCATCTCCACCACTGTCTGCAGCACCGCGCCTCCCTCGAAGCAGCGGGCCGCACCCTGGGTGAGGCTGACCAGGCCGGACGCGATCGCGGCCAGCTGATCGGCCCGGTCACGCGGGAGGTCCCGTGACGACGCGAGGAGCAGTCCGTCCGCGGAGACGGCGACCGCGTGCGCGACACCGGGTACCCGGTCGGCGAAGTTGGCCAGTAGCCAACCGAGATCCTGCGTAGTTGTCATCGTTCTTGCTCCTTCTGCCCGCTCCCGGCCACCGGGCCTGAGCCAGACTGCGAGGATTGCTGCCCTCCCGGAGTCGCCTCCGGGCTGGTCGGGTTGCTGTCCGACGGGTTCGTACGCCCCCGCTGCACGCCCCGATGGTAGGCCGAAAGCAGGCCCCGGACACCTTCCGGCGTACGCCGCTGCACGGAGGTGGTGGGCTTCTCCACCGCGCCGGGCACCAACTGCGCCATCGGGGTGCGCTTGGGCAGCCCCGTCGAGGTGGTCGCCGCGACCGGCACCTCGGTCGCCGCCGAGGCGGCGCGCCACCCGTCGTCGGCCGCGGTCTGCCAACCCACGGTCTGCTGCTGCGAGGACCGGCGGTGACCGAAGCTGTCGGCGACGCCGGGGCGGGTACCCCCGTTTGCCATCGGTCCGTTCTCGCGCGGCGCTCCTCCGGCCGCCGGGGTGTCTGCCATCGGCGAGTTACCTGTCGTCCCGGGTGGTGTCGGCTGCACGTCCCGACCGTCGGTGTCGACCCGCGCGAACTGCTGGGTCGGTCCACCGTCGGTCGGCGTCTTCACGGCGGCCACCGCCGCCTCCTCCGGCCCCGGACGGCGGGTACGGAACCAGGCCGACTCGAGCTCCCGGAAGATCGGCAGCTCCATCGTCTCGTCCGCGTACCGCTGCGGGGTCTGGGCCGGCGGCGTGGTCGGCCGCGCCTGCGGGGCGGCCGGGGCGGGCGCCTGCGGAGCGGGGGCGTGGGTCGGCGCGCCGGAGCGCGACACCCGCGGCAGTTCGGTGGTCATGTCCAGCGCGGCGGCCAGACGCTCGGGCACCGGCGGGGTCGCCGGCTCGCGGTCCGCACCGGCGACCGGCGGCCAGGCGGGCGGCGCCGGCGTGCTCGGCCCGGGCGTGCCGGGGGCCTGACGATGGGGCAGCGGACCGTCCGGCGGCCCCGAGACGGGCGAGCCGGAGTACGGCGAGGCCGAGACGGGCGAGCCGGAGTACGGGTGACCGGAGACGGGCGACGCCGAGACCGGCATGCCGGAGACCGGCGGGCTGGAGACCGGCGGCGCGGAGTAGGGCGCCGGCGGAGTCGACACCGGCGGGCCCGCGTAGGGCACGGGCGGCGCGGAGACCGGC
>NZ_JBPQTK010000220.1:0-5243 GCF_051386315.1 Micromonospora sp. URMC 107 | reverse complement strand
CCCCCCCCCCCCCCCCCCCCCCCCCCCCCCCCCCCCCCCCCCCCCCCCCCCCACGACTCGGAGCGTCAGATCAGGACTTGAACTCGGCGGTGGAGAACCGCTCGTCGGTGAGCGGGCTCGCCTTGACCCCGGTCACGTCCTTGCCGAACACGATCGCCGGCGGCGAGTGCGACACCGGGACACCGGGCAGGAAGTCCATGATGGCCTTGTTCAGGGCCTTGTACTTCTCGGTCCGGGCCGCCGCGTCGGCGGTGGTGTCGGCGTCCTTGAACTGGTCGAACAGGGCCTTGTTGGTGAAGCCCCACTCGGCCTTCGGCCGGTCGAACATGGTGCCGATGAAGTTGTACGCGTCGCCGTAGTCACCGGTCCAGCCGAGGAAGTGCAGGTCGTGCTTGTTGCCCGAGGTGGTGGCGTTCAGGTAGTCCGGGCTCCACTTGAGCGGGATGGCCTGGACGTTGATGCCGACCGCCTTGAGGTCCGCCGAGAGCAGCTCGAAGATGTCCTTCGGGTTCGGCATGTACGGCCGGGTGACCTCGGTCGGGTAGTGGAACCGCAGGGTCAGGTTCGTCGCGCCGGCCTCGGCCAGCAGCGCCTTCGCCTTCGCCGGGTCGTAGTTGTACTTGGTGACGTCGCCGTTCCAACCCTCGACGGTGTCCGGCATGAAGTTGTCGGCGACCTTGGCGCCCGGGGGCAGCTTCGAGTCGACGAGGGCCTGCCGGTTCAGCGCGTGCGCGATGGCCTGGCGGACCTTCACGTCGGCGAGCTTCGGGTTGCCCTTCTGGTTGATGCCCAGGTAGAGAATGTTGAACGCCGGGCGGGTCAGGACGTTGAAGCCCTCGCCCTTCAGCGGCTCGACGTCGGCCGGGCCGACCAGGTCGTAGCCCTGGATGTCGCCGGAGCGCAGCGCCTGCTTGCGCGCGTTCTCGTCCGAGATCGTCTTGTAGATGAGGGTCTTCAGCTTGGCCTTCTGGCCCGCGTAGTCCTCGTTGCGCTCGATGGTGAGCGTCTTGTTGGCGACGTCCCAGGACTTGAACTTGAACGGGCCGGTGCCGGTCGGGTGCGCCGTGGCGTAGGCCGGGTACTTGATGTCCTCGGCGGTGCCGCCCACGTTGCTGGCGTCGTACTTCTCCAGCGCGGTCGGGCTGTGCATCGAGAACGACGGCAGCATCAGCGCGGCCGGGATCTTGCTGGAGACCCGGGTGAAGGCCAGGTCGACGGTCGTGGCGTCCTTGGCGGTGCAGGACTTGAAGAGGCTCGGCGGCAGGTCCGCGCTCTCGTTCTTGGCGAAGCCGCCCATGACGTCCTGCCAGTACGGGGTCACGTCCGGGCTCTGCATGAGGCCCTTGGCGTTGTACCAGCGGTCGAAGTTCTTGCAGACCGCCTCGGCGTTGAATTCGGTGCCGTCGTGGAACTTCACGCCGGAGCGCAGCTTGAAGGTCCACGTGGTGCCGGCGGCGTCCGGGGTCCAGGACTCGGCCAGGCCGGGGGTGACCTTGGTGCCACCCTCCTCCGGACGGACCAGCGTCTCGAAGACCTGACGCGCCACGCGCAGCGACTCACCGTCGCTGGCGAAGCTCGGGTCGAGCACCTTCGGGTCTCCGGCTACGCCGAAGACGAGGGTGTCCTTCTTGCTACCGCCGGAACTGTCATCGCGGTCGCTCTCGGCGCAGCCTGCTACCGCGAGGGCCGCGACCGCGACGGCCGCGAGGGCGACCTTCGGCCTGGATGCACGCATGGGTGCTTCACCTCGTCCTTGGGGTTACGGACAATCGTGGTGACAGGGGTCACCGATCGCCGTGACCTTAGCCGCCGTTCGGACCGACGGGAAACCATCGAGGAACCGGTTGGTACCGGATCGTGTCTTAACCGATGCACCCCGCCTCGAAGGCCGTTCCGGACCGTGGACAAAGGGGCATTATGTCCGGGTTGACCGATGCCGATTTGTTACATCGATCGTCACCAGGATCATCCGCATGTCAGAACCCCACAGTGGACCCGCGGGCGCCCGTACGACGTTGGCCGGCACCGGGATCCGGTGCCGCCCAACGCGGAAACTCAGACGGCGCGACGGCCCTCGAAGGCCCGGCCGAGCGTGATCTCGTCGGCGTACTCCAGGTCGCCGCCGACCGGCAGGCCGCTCGCCAACCGGGTCACCGCGATGCCCATCGGCTTGACCATCAGCGCCAGGTACGTCGCGGTCGCCTCGCCCTCGGTGTTCGGGTCCGTGGCCAGGATCAGCTCCCGCACCGTGCCGGCGCTGAGCCGGGCCATCAACTCGCGGATGCGCAGATTGTCCGGCCCGATCCCCTCCAGCGGGTTGATCGCCCCGCCGAGCACGTGGTAGCGGCCCCGGAACTCACCGGTCCGCTCGATCGCGACCACGTCCTTGGGCTCCTCGACCACGCAGAGCACCTCGTCGGTGCGGCGCGGGTCGCGGCAGATCCGGCACTGGTCGGACTCGGCCACGTTGTAGCAACTGGTGCAGAACCGCACCAGTTCCTTGACCTTGCGCAACGCCCCGGCCAGCCGGTTGACGTCGGCCGGGTCGGCGGACAGGACGTGGAAGGCGATCCGCTGGGCGCTCTTCGGGCCCACGCCCGGCAGCCGCCCCAGCTCGTCGATCAGGTCCTGGATGGCGCCCTCGTACATCTGCCGCTCAGAAACCGGGCAGGCCGAGGCCGCCCATGCCGCCGGTGACCGGGCCCATCTTCTTCTCGGTCAGCTCCCGCGCCGCCTCGGCGGCGTTGTGCATGGCCGCGACGACCAGGTCCTCCAGGGTCTCCACGTCCTCCGGGTCGACCGCCTTCGGGTCGATCTTGATCGACTTCAGCTCGCCGGTGCCGGCGACGGTCGCGGTGACCAGGCCACCGCCGGCGGTGCCGGTCAGCTCCGCCTCGGCGAGCTCGGCCTGCGCCTTGGCGATCTGCTGCTGCATCTTCTGCGCCTGCTTCAGCATCTGCTGCATGTTCGGCTGTCCACCTGGGCGCACGGATGGCTCCTTCTCGCACTCGTCTCGCTCGGCCGCCGCTCAGCCTATCCGCTGTGAGCAGCCTCGCCCCGCCCGGTGCTTGGCTCGCGGCGGGTCCGGGCGCACGATCACGGGACCGACCGGACGGAGGTGGCGGATGTCCCGGGAACAGGCCGCGGCGGCCATGGAACGGCAGGCGCGGGCCTGCGCCGAGATGGACGCCGCCCTCTACGCCGACCTGCTGGCGCGCGCCGCCGGCGACGTGCGGGCCGGCGGGCCGTGCGCCACCGTCATCACGGGGTACGAGGACGCCGACGCCGACGCCCTCGTGTCGTTGCGCCTGCTCGGCGGCGTGCACGCGCTGGTGCTCTCCGGCCGGGCGCCGGAGCTGGCCCGGTTCTACCCCAGCGCGGGCGGGGCGCACCGGGCGGCGGACGCCCCCGCCTGCTGGGCCGCGTTCCGGGCGGTCGTCGAGGCCGAGCACGACACGCTGCGCGGCTGGCTGCGCCGCCCGCCCCAGACCAACGAGGTCGGCCGGGCCAACCTGCTGCTGGCCGGACTGCTGCTCGCCGTCCACGAGGTGGGCGGGCTGCCGGTGCGCCTCGTCGAGCTGGGCGCGAGCGCCGGGCTGAACCTGCGCGCCGACCGGTTCCGCGTCGAGGCCGCCGGCTTCGCCTGGGGGCCCGCCGACTCCCCGGTGCGCCTGCCCGGCGCCTGGCGGGGCGGAGCGCCCGACTGGCTGCGGGCGGCGGCCGGGGCGTACCCCGAGCTGACCGTGGTGGAGCGGCTCGGCTGCGACGTCGCCCCGCTCGACCCGGGCGACCCCGACGGCGCGCTCGCGCTGCGGGCGTACCTATGGCCGGAGCACACCGCCCGCGCGGCCCGGCTGGCCGGCGCGCTGGAGCTGGCCGGGCGGCTGCCGGCCCGGGTGGTCGCGGCGGGGGCGGCCGACTTCCTCGCCAAGATCGCCCCGCGCCCCGGCACGCTGACCGTGGTGTGGCACTCGGTGATGCGCCAGTACGTGCCGGCCGAGGAGTGGGCGCGGGTCACCGTCGAGCTGGAGCGCCTGGCCGCCGCGGGCGGCCCCGACGCGCCGGTCGCCCACCTGTCCTTCGAACCGCACCCGTGGGAGGCCCGCAACGACTTCCAGCTCCGCGCCCGGCTCGGCACCGGCCCGGAACGCCTGCTGGCAGAGGCACATCCCCACGGCCTACCCGCCTGGCCCACCTGACCGACCCTGCCACCCGCCGCGCACCCCGTGGGGATCTTGGTGCGGAAGCGACCCCGGAAGGGCCGTTTCCTACCAGGATCCGCCGTAGCGGGTCAGCGGGCGTCCACTTCGTCGATCTTCTCCGCGCCGAACGCCTCGCGCAGCAGCCGTACCGCCTGTTCCTCGCTGGACTCCCGCGCGGTCTGCTCGTCGATGACCTCGTCCAGCGGCTCGTCGCCCGGGTCGAAGCCCTCGAAGTTCGGGGCCGCCGGCCGGGCGCCGCCGGGGCGTCCCCCGCCGCCGCGCACCGGGCCGTCGAAGTCCGGGTCGTACGGCGGCTCGCCGGCCCAGTCGGCGTCCGCGGTCTTCCGGGCCGGCTGGCCGGTACGCGGACCGCGTCCCGCCGCAGCCGCCCGCGCCGCCGCGATCGCGCTGCTCACCGGTGGACCGGTCGGCCCGGCCTGCTGCGGAGCCGTCGAGGAGCCGGCCGGCTTCGATACGACGGGCGCGGCGGTCGCCGACGCCGTGGCGGTCGCCGGCCTGGTGCCGGGCTGGCCGGTCGCCGTCGGGGAACCGGCTGCCGTGCCGCTGGTCGACGCTGCGGTGGCCGATGTGCCGGTGGCCGACGCGCCACCCGGGCGGGCCGGCTCCGGCCAGTCTTCCTCGCTGCCGGCGCCGGTCGCGGCGCCACCCGGGCGCGCGGGCTCGGGCCAGTCCTCGGCACCGCCGCCGGCACCACCGGGCCGGGCCGGTTCGGGCCAGTCCTCGGTCTCCTCGACGGCGACGCCGCCGGTCCGCGCCGCACCTGGGGCCGGACGGGTCGCCCCGCCCGTGGGGCCACCGCCGGTCGCACCGCCGCCGGTCGGACCGCCGCCGGGCAGCACGCCGTGAGGGCCACCAGCAGCTACGCCGCCAGCCCCGCCGCCGACCGGGCCGCCGCCTGCCGGGCCGCTTCGGCCGCCGGGCGGGCCACCGTCAGGGTCGCCACCGTTCGGGCCACCGCCGCTGGGGCCGCCAGCGGGCGGGTTGGTGGCGATCGGGCCGGCGGTGGGGCCGGCCCGATCG
>NZ_JBPQTK010000219.1:0-5243 GCF_051386315.1 Micromonospora sp. URMC 107 | reverse complement strand
CGGCTGGGCCGCCCAGCCGACGCGGCGCACGGTCGCCGGGGTGCTCGTGGAGGCCCTCGACCTGGTGCTCGGCGCGGCGGGCGTACTCGGCCGGGTCCTCGGGGTAGCCGACGGCGACCAGGGTGAGCCCGTGCGCCGGCGCCACGGTCACCTCGCTGGAGCGTTCCCGGTGGGCCAGCAGGCTGCCCGGCCACTCGACCGGCCGACGCCCGTCCCCGGCGACCAGCATCGCGCCGACGAGGCTGCGCACCATCGCCTGGCAGAACGCGTCGGCCTGCACGGTGGCCACGAGGATCCCGTCCGGGTCCCGCCGCCAGTCCAGCCGGGTCACCTCGCGCAGCGTGGTGGCGTTCTCCTTGCGCCGGCAGTACGCGGCGAAGTCGTGCTCCCCCACCAGCCCCGCCGCGGCGGCGTTCAGCGCGGCCAGGTCCAGCGGCTTCGGCCAGGCCAGAATCTCGTGCCGGCGCAGCGGCTCCGCGCCCCAGGGCGCGTCGGTGACGCGGTACTCGTAGCGGCGGAAGGTGGCCGAGAACCGGGCGTCGAAGTCCGCCGGCACCTCGGCCATCGCGCGCACCCGGACGTCGGTGGGGAGCAGCCGGGCCAGTCGGCGCAGCAGCCGCCCCTCGTGCTCCCGCCACACGGCGGTCGGCAGGTCGACGTGGCAGACCTGCCCGGCGGCGTGCACCCCCGCGTCGGTGCGGCCCGCCACGGTCAGCCCGGTCGCCGTGCCCGCGCCGAGCACCAGGTCGAGGGCCTCCACGAGCACCCCGGCGACCGTGCGCCGCGTCGGCTGGGCGGCCCAGCCGGAGAAGCCCGACCCGTCGTACGCGACGTCCAGCCGCAGCCGGGTGCGCTCGTCCACTCGTACCTCCGCCTCACGGGGTCGGGCCCGGCACCCCACGAAGGGGTGCCGGGCCCGACGGTGGCCTGGATCAGGCCTTGTCGTTCTCGCCGGCCTCGTCGCTGTCCTCGCGGGCGGCGGCGGTGTCGCCGGACGCCGACACGGGCGGCTCGGCGTCCTGGTCGCCCGAGTTCGACTTCGGGGCCTCCTCGGCCGGGGCGAGCGCCTCGACCTTGTCCTGCTGCGCGGCCTTGCGGGCGGCGGTCTTCTTGTTCGCCTTCGGCTCGGCGACCTGAAGCTCCTCGACCAGCTCGATGATCGCCATCGGGGCGGCGTCACCCTTGCGCGGACCGGTCTTCACGATCCGGGTGTAGCCACCGTTGCGGTTGGCGAACCGGGGCGCGATCTGGTCGAACAGGGCGTAGACCACGTCCTTGTCCTTGACGACGCCCAGCACCCGCCGGCGGGACGCCAGGTCGCCGCGCTTGGCCTTGGTGATGAGCTGCTCGGCCAGCGGACGCAGCCGCCGGGCCTTCGTCTCGGTGGTCTGGATCTTGCCGTGCTGGAACAGCGCAGTGGCCAGGTTGGCCAGCATGAGCCGCTCGTGCGCGGGGCTGCCGCCGAGGCGGGGGCCCTTGGTGGGCGTGGGCATGCTTGGTGCTCCTCAGGTGTGGCGGCAGCGCGGACTAGAGCTGCTCGGTCTCGCGATAGTCGTCGGTGTCGTAGTCGGCCTCGCCGAAGGCGTCCACGACGTGCGCCGGGTCGAAGTTCGGGGCCGAGTCCTTCAGCCCCAGACCCATCCCGGCGAGCTTCATCTTGACCTCGTCGATCGACTTCTGACCGAAGTTGCGGATGTCGAGGAGGTCGGCCTCGGTACGCCCGATGAGCTCACCAACGGAGTTGATGCCCTCGCGCTTGAGGCAGTTGTAGGAGCGGACGGTCAGGTCCAGCTCCTCGATCGGCAGCGCCAGGTCGGCCGCGAGCTGGGCGTCCTGCGGGGACGGCCCGATGTCGATGCCCTCGGCGGTCTCGTCCAGCTCCCGGGCCAGGCCGAACAGCTCCACCAGCGTCGAGCCGGCGGAGGCCAGCGCGGTGCGCGGGCCCATCGACGGCTTGGTCTCGACGTCGATGATGAGCCGGTCGAAGTCGGTCCGCTGCTCGACACGGGTCGCCTCGACGCGGTACGTCACCTTCAGCACCGGCGAGTAGATCGAGTCGACCGGGATCCGGCCGATCTCGGCGCCGGCCTGCTTGTTCTGCGCCGCCGTGACGTAGCCACGACCCCGCTCGACGGTCAGCTCCATGTCGAGCCGGCCCTTGCCGTTGAGGGTCGCGAGCTTCAGGTCCGGGTTGTGCACCGAGACGCCGGCCGGCGGCTGGATGTCGCCCGCCGTCACGTCGCCCGGGCCCTGCTTGCGCAGGTACATGCTGACCGGCTCGTCGTGCTCGGAGCTGACGCAGAGCTCCTTGATGTTCATGACGAGCTCGACCACGTCCTCCTTGACACCGGGGATCGTGGTGAACTCGTGCAGCACGCCGTCGATCTTGATCGAGGTGACCGCCGCACCCGGGATCGACGACAGCAGCGTACGTCGCAGCGAGTTGCCCAGGGTGTAGCCGAAGCCCGGCTCCAGCGGCTCGATGGTGAACCGGGACCGGGTCTCGTTGATCGACTCCTCGGAGAGAGTCGGTCGCTGGCTGATGAGCATGTCTTCTCTTCTCTTCCGGGGCGCCCGCCATATGACGCCCACGACAAACTGTTCCGGTGGCCCGCCCCGGAAGGGCGGGCCACCGCAACGAGCTCCGACTACTTGGAGTAGAGCTCGACGATCAGCTGCTCCTGGACCTGCGTGTCGATGACCTGGCGGGCCGGGAGCGAGTGCACGAGCACCTTCATCTGGCTGGGGATAGCCTCCAGCCACGCCGGAACCGACTTCGAGCCGGCCTCGGCCTGCGCCACGATGAACGGGGTGAGCTCCTTGCTCTTGCCCCGGACCTCGATGATGTCGTGCTCCTTGACGCGGTACGACGGGATGTCGACCTTCTTGCCGTTCACCGTGAAGTGACCGTGCTTGACCAGCTGACGGGCCATGTCCCGGGACTTGGCGTAGCCGGCCCGGTAGACCACGTTGTCCAGCCGCGACTCGAGGATCTGCAGGAGAACCTCACCGGTCTTGGCCTTCTTGCCCACGGCCTCTTCGTAGTAGCCGCGGAACTGCTTCTCCAGCACGCCGTAGACGCGGCGGGCCTTCTGCTTCTCGCGGAGCTGGAGCAGGTACTCCGTCTCCTTCGTGCGGCCGCGGCCGTGCTGTCCGGGCGGGAACGGCCGGGACTCGAACGGGCACTTCGGGCCATCGCACTTGCTGCCCTTGAGGAACAGCTTCATCTTCTCCCGCCGGCAACGGCGGCAGTCAGCACCGGTGTAACGAGCCATCTCTCTCTACCTCTCAGACCCGACGACGCTTGGGCGGACGGCACCCGTTGTGCGGCTGCGGGGTGACGTCGGAGATCTGTCCGACCTCGAGACCGGCGGCCTGCAGCGAACGGATGGCGGTCTCCCGGCCGGAGCCGGGGCCCTTGACGAACACGTCGACCTTGCGCATGCCGTGCTCCATCGCCCGACGCGCGGCGGCCTCGGCGGCCAGCTGCGCGGCGAACGGGGTCGACTTGCGGGAGCCCTTGAAGCCCACCTGGCCGGAGGAGGCCCAGGAGATGACCGCACCGGTCGGGTCCGTGATGGACACGATGGTGTTGTTGAAGGTGCTCTTGATGTGCGCCTGCCCGTGGGCGACGTTCTTGCGTTCCTTGCGCCGGACCTTCTTGACGGCGGCTCCGGCACGAGCCTTCGGTGGCATAAGTCTGTGCGCTCCTATTACTTCTTGCCGGGCTTCTTCTTGCCGGCGACGGTCCGCTTCGGGCCCTTCCGGGTCCGCGCGTTGGTCTTGGTCCGCTGGCCACGCACGGGCAGGCCCCGGCGGTGCCGGATGCCGGCGTAGCAGCCGATCTCGACCTTGCGGCGGATGTCAGCGGCGACCTCGCGGCGCAGGTCGCCTTCAACCTTGTAGTTGCCCTCGATGTGGTTGCGGAGCTGGACCAGCTCCTCGTCCGTGAGGTCCCGGACGCGCTTGTCCGGCGAGATGCCGGTGGCAGAGAGCGTCTCCAGGGCCCGGGTGCGACCCACGCCGAAGATGTAGGTGAGCGCGATCTCCATCCGCTTCTCGCGGGGGAGGTCGACGCCGACTAGACGTGCCATGTGCGGGCGTACTCCTCGTGATGTGTGGCGGAGGTGTGGACCCGTCCCACCCCGCTACCGGCCGCCCCTGTCCTTCCGGCGACGTGCGCCGGCGATCGGGGTCGGTCGCTGCCCTAGCGGGCCCCGGCCTCCGACCGGGGGTCAACCACGATGAGGTACGCGCTGCGCACCGCTCGCGGCTGGAACGAGCATGTGATTCGGTGTCTGGATCTGCGGCCCGGACCGATTTCGACCGACCGTTGTCACACGGCCGGCCGGAACTGGTTCAGCCCTGGCGCTGCTTGTGGCGCGGGTCGGTGCAGATGACCATGACCCGGCCGTGCCGGCGGATGACCCGGCACTTGTTGCAGATCCTCTTGACGCTCGGCTTGACCTTCACGGTTGCCTTACTTCCCATCTGGCCCGACGACGCGCCGAGGCGCGACACCGGACGTCGAAGACGGACACGGGGACGTCCCGGCCGCCGTCAGGCTTACTTGTAGCGGTAGACGATGCGCCCGCGGGTCAGGTCGTACGGCGAGAGTTCGACGACGACCCGGTCCTCCGGCAGGATGCGGATGTAGTGCTGCCGCATCTTGCCGCTGATGTGAGCCAGCACCTTGTGACCGTTCGCGAGCTCCACCCGGAACATGGCGTTCGGCAGGGGCTCGATGACCCGACCCTCGATCTCGATGGCTCCGTCTTTTTTCGGCATGTCCTCCGCTGTCCTGACGTCGGTTACTCCGGACGGCTCACAACGTCTTACACGGGCCACCGATCAAGATCAGTTTGCCCGCGCCAGCCGCGGCTCCGACTCCCACCGAAGCGCAGGGTGGGCATGCCGGAGTGGACGCTGTGCGCCGATCTGAAAGTGTACGCCCGCCTGCGGGCCGTCGCCAAACCGGCCGGGAATCGGTGCGTCGGACCGGACAGAACGGGCTGTTCAGACCTCGACGTCGGCCCTGCCACGCGGCCTTTCGCTGGGCGGTCGGCGTGCAGGTCCCGCGGCCCCGTCGACGGCGACCCGCAGCCGCCCGGCCACCGCCTGACGGTCGGCGGTCGGCGGCCCGCATCCCGCCGCACCCGAGGCCCGAAGCGCGACCCGCACTCGGGGTTCGAGGCGCCGGGGCCCTGGGCGCGATTCTGGCGGTCGCGGACCGGCGGAAGGGG
>NZ_JBPQTK010000218.1:0-5337 GCF_051386315.1 Micromonospora sp. URMC 107 | reverse complement strand
TGCCGTCGGTGAGCCAGCGGCGTTGCCAGGCGGCGTAGTCGGCGTACTGGACCGGCAGTGGGGGCAGCGGGTCGGGCCGGCCCTCGTGGTGCGCGGTGTAGAGCGCCCCCAGCTCACGCGTCAGGACGCCGATCGACCAGCCGTCGGAGACGACGTGGTGCATCGTGACGAGCAGGACGTGCCGGTCCGGGGCGAGGGTGACCAGGCGGCCCCGGATCAGGGGACCGGTCGTCAGGTCGAACGGGGCACTGAACTCCTCGTCCTGGAGCCGGGCCAGGAGGGTGGCGGCGTCGGGCGCTCCGGTGAGGTCGTGCGTGCACAGGGTGAAGCCGCTCCCGGGCGGGTCGACGTGCTGGTGGACGTCGGAGCCGGTGGGCACGAGGCGGGTGCGCAGGGCCTCGTGCCGGGCGACCAGGGCGTCCAGGGCCGCCCGCAGCGCGTCGTGGTCGAGCCAGCCGGCCAGCTCCAGGGCGAGGGGCATGTGGTAGGCGTGGCCGAGGCCGCCGAGCCGCTCCAGGAACCACAACCGCCGCTGCGCGAAGGAGAGCTCCAGCGGGCCGCCCCGGTCGACCGGGCGGATCGGCGGCAGCACGTCGCGCCCGTCCGGCGTCAGCCGGGCGACGAAGGCGGAGAGGACCGGCGCCGCGAAGAGCGCCGCCGGGGAGACCTCCCGCCCCAGCACCTGCCGGATCCTGGACACCAGCCGCATGGCGAGCAGCGAGTGCCCGCCCAGGGCGAAGAAGTCGTCGTGCCGGCCGACCCGGTCGATCCCCAGCACCTCGGCCCAGACGCCGGCGACCATGGTCTCCAGCAGGCCGACCGGCTCGACGTGCCCGCGCTGGCCGAAGGACTCCCCGTCCGGTGCCGGCAGCGCCGCCCGGTCGAGCTTGCCGTTGGGCGTCAGCGGCCACGCGGCCAGCCGGACGTACGCCGCGGGCACCATGTGGTCGGGCAGCTCGCCGGTGAGCCGGTCCCGCAGCCGCGCGGCGTCCGGCGCCTGCCCCGTCCCGGTGAGCACGTACGCGACGAGCCGCTGGTGGCCGCCGGCGTCCGGGCGCGCCACGACGACCGCCTCGCGGACGCCCTCGGTGGCCGCCAACCGTGCCTCGATCTCGCCGAGCTCGACGCGGAAGCCCCGGACCTTCACCTGGAAGTCGTTCCGGCCCAGGAACTCGAGTTCCCCGTCCGGCAGGCGGCGAGCCAGGTCACCGGTGCGGTAGAGCCGCTCGCCGGGCACGAACGGGCTGGCCCGGAAGCGCTGCGCGGTCAGCTCGGGCCGGTTCAGGTAGCCGCGCGCCACGCCCGCGCCACCGATGTGGAGCTCGCCGATCACCCCGTCCGGCACCGGCTCGCCCTCGCCGTCGAGCAGGTAGACCCGCACGTTGGGCAGCGGCCGGCCGATCGGCAGGCAGGTCGCCTCGGCGAGGCCGTCGGTCGGGAGCAGGTGGAGGGTGCTGTCGACGGCCGCCTCGGTCACGCCGTACGCGTTGACGATCCGCACCCGCGGGCCGCACAGGGCGCGGAGGCGGGCGGCGTCGGCGGCGCTCCAGGCGTCCGAGCCGCAGACCACCGTCTCCAACCCGGCGAGGCTCCCGCCGGTGGCCGCCAGATGGTCCGTCAACGGGTTGAGCACCGCCGGCACGAAGTCGGCGAAGTCCACGTCGTGGTGGCGCAGCAGGGCGTACAGGCCCGCGCTGTCCAGCAGCAGCGGGCGCGGGCAGAGCACCAGCCGCCCGCCGAAGCCGAGCGCCCGCACCACGTCGGCGGTGAAGACGTCGAAGGAGAAGCTCGCCATCTGCAGGTGCACCAGGCCCGGGCGCAGGTCGAGCAGGCGTTCCCAGGCGGCGGCGACGGCCACGAGGTGCCGGTGCTCCACCAGCACCCCGTTGGCGGCGCCGGAGGTGCCGGACGTGTAGATCACGTACGCCAGGTGGTGCGCGCCCAGATCGTCGACGACCGGCTCGGTCACCGGCAGGCCCGCCCACAGTGCCGCGTCGAGGTCCAGGTCGACCACCGGGGTGTCGAGTCCGGCGAGCGCGGCGTGCAGCCGCTCGCGGGCCGGGCCGTGGGTCAGCGCCGCCACCGGCGTGCTGTCGCGCAGCATGGCGGCGAGCCGCTCGACGGGGTAGGCCGGGTCGAGCGGGAGGTAGGCGCCACCCGCCTTGAGGACCGCCAGCAGGCCCACCACCGTGTCCAGCGACCGCTCGACGCAGATCGCCACCAGCCGGTCCGGCCCGACGCCCCGCGCGCGGAGATGGTGGGCCAGCCGGTTGGCCCGCGTGTTCAGTTCGCCGTAGGTGAGCCGCTCGTCGCCGAGGACGAGGGCCACCGCCTCCGGGTCGCGGGCCGCCTGCGCCTCGACGAGGTGGTGCACGCAGCGCCCCGGCGGGTACGCCACCGTGGCGTCGTTCCCCTCCTCGACCAGCCGGCGTCGCTCGGCGGGGGGCAGCACGTCGAGCCCGCCCACCGGCGCGTCCGGCGTCCGCTCCAGCGCGTCGGCCAGCGTCGCCAGGGCCCGGGCGACCATCGCGCAGACCCGGTCGGGCGCCACCCCGGCAGCGGCGGCGACCGTCAGCACGACGTCGTCGCGCAGGTCGTCGACGTCCAGCGCGAGCGGGTAGTTGCCGCGCTCCTGCGCGGCCACGTAGGTCAGGTCGTCCGCGCCGGGCTCGGGCGCGGGGGTGTCGGACTCGGCCAGCACCTCGGCGTGCCGGTAGTTGAGCAGGGCGGTGAAGAGCGGCGCCGGCGGCGCCACCGCGCTGCACGACTGGGCCAGCGCCAGCGACGCGTGCTCGTGCCGGATCAGCCCGGTCAGCGCCTCGTGGGTGCGCAGCACGCACTCCGTGGCGCCGGTGGAGTCGAGGGTGACCCGCAGGGGGAGTGTGTTGAGGAAGGGCCCGAGGACCCGGTCGTTGCCCACGCCGCCGTCCATCCGGCCGGAGAGCACGGTGCCGAAGACGACGTCCCGACGCCCGCTGGCCCGGGCCAGCACCTGCCCCCAGGCGACGTGGAAGAGGCTGGTCACCCCGACCTGGAGGGCCTGGGCCCGCCGCCGCAGCCGCAGCGTCAGCTCCGGGCCGAGCCACACCCGGGCGTCCCGCATGGTGTGCCCGTCACCGTGGATGTCCCGCAGGCCGAAGGGCACGGTCGGGCTGTCGACGTCGGAGAGCATCCGGCGGAAGAAGCCCGCCTGCTCGGCCCGGTCCGCGCCGCGCCGGATCCGCGCCACGAAGTCGCGGAAGGGCAGCGGCGGCGGCAACCGCTCGCCCTGGCCGGCCAGGTACGCGCGGACCTCGGCCCGCAGCTGCTTGAGCGAGGTGTTGTCGTCGACGATGTGGTGGATCAGCTCCACGACCAGCCACCCGTCGTCGCGGGGGTCCCGCGCGGCCACCAACCGCAGCAGGGGAGCCTGGTCGAGGGGGAGGCGACCGTACCGCCGGTCGACGTGTGCGCGGAGCTGCCGCACCGGGTCGTCGCCGGCGGGGTCGAGCGCGACCTCCCGCACCGGCAGGGGCGCCCGGCGCCACACCACCTGCACGGGCTCGTTGATCCCGTGCCACACCACGGCGGTGCGCAGCACGTCGTGCCGGGCGATCACCGCCTCCAGCGCGGCGCGGTAGCGCTCCAGCCGGTCCCGGTCGGCGAAGCGGAGGACGGTGGTGACCAGGTAGGGGTCACGGTCGCGGGCCATCAGGTGGTGGAAGAGCATCCCCTCCTGCACCGGGGCCAGGGGGTAGATGTCCTGCACGTTCGGCGCACCGCCGGACACGGTGGCGACGACCGCGTCGATCTCCGGCTGGCTCAGCTCCACCAGCGGCAGCAGGTCCGGGGTGATCCGGTCGCAGCCGGCCGGGATCGGGTCCGGGGTCGCCTCGGCCCGGTCCGCGCCGGCACCCACCGCGTGGGCCAGGTCGGCCAGGACCGGCGAGGAGAAGAGCGCGCGTACGTCGGCGGACAGGCCGTGGCGGCGCATCCGCTCCAGCACCCGCAGGGCCAGCAGCGAGTGCCCGCCCAGCGCGAAGAAGTTGTCGTGCCGGCCGACCCGTTCGACGCCGAGCACCTCGGCCCAGATGGCGGCGAGGGCGGTCTCCGTCGCACCGACCGGCTCGGTGTAGTGCCGGGTGGCGAAGGCCGACCCGTCGGGTGCGGGCAGCGCCCGGTGGTCGAGCTTGCCGTTGGGCGTGAGCGGCCACTCGGCGACCCGCACGTACGCGGCCGGGACCATGTGCTCCGGCAGGACACCGGCCAGCCGGGTCCGCAGCGCCTCGGCCGTCAGCCGGCGCACCGACGCGGTGTAGTAGCCGACCAGGCGCGGCTCGCCCGCGGCGTCCGTCGTGACCGACACCACCGCGTCGCGTACGCCGGGACAAGCGGCCAGGCGGGCCTCGATCTCGCCCAGCTCGACGCGGTAGCCACGGATCTGCACCTGGGAGTCGTTGCGGCCCAGGTACTCGAGACCGCCGTCGGCGCGGTGGCGGACGAGGTCGCCGGTGGCGTAGAGCCGGTCTCCGGCGACGAACGGGCTGGGCAGGAAGCGTGCCGCGGTCAGCCCGGGACGGTTGAGGTAGCCCCGCGCGACCCCCGCCCCGCCGACGTGCAGCTCACCGACGACCCCGGGCGGCACCGGCTCGAGCTGCCCGTCGAGCACGTAGAGCCGCAGGTCGCCGATGGGCCGCCCGATCGGACTGACGCCCGGCCGTTCGGCGTCGGCCGGGGTCAACGGCCGGTGGGTCACGTGCACCGTGGTCTCGGTGATGCCGTACATGTTGACCAGCTCGGTGCGCCCGTTGCGCGCGTCCGCGTACCACGGCCCCAGCATCGTCGGGTCCAGCGCCTCGCCCCCGAAGACCACCGTACGCAGCCGGTGCCCCCGCCCGCTGTCGGCCTGGGCGGCGATCAGGCTGCGGAACGCGCTGGGGGTCTGGTTGAGGACGGTCACGCCCTCGTCGCAGAGCAGCCGGTGGAAGTCGGCGGGGGAGCGGCTGACCAGCCGAGGGACGATCACCAGCCGGCCGCCGTGCAGCAGCGCCCCCCAGATCTCCCAGACGGAGAAGTCGAACGCGAAGGAGTGGAAGAGGCTCCACACGTCGGTCGGACCGAAGCCGAACCAACCGGCCGTGGCCGAGAAGAGCCGCACCACGTTGGCGTGCGCGACCATGACGCCCTTGGGCCGGCCGGTGGAGCCGGAGGTGTGGATGACGTAGGCGAGGTGGTCGGGTCGGGTGCCGGGGTCGGGGTCGGTGGTGGGTCGGTCTGCCCAGTGGGGGGCGTCGGTGTCGAGGTCGACGAGGGGCGCGGTGGTCAGTCCGTCGAGGGTGGCGCGGGTGGCGCCGTGGG
>NZ_JBPQTK010000217.1:0-5401 GCF_051386315.1 Micromonospora sp. URMC 107 | reverse complement strand
GGGCGGAGCGCCGACCCCGCCGGCGCTCCGCCCCGCCGCGCCGCCGGGCACTGTCACCACCTGCGCACCCCGTCCCACTCGGCGGCGAAGGCCGCCCCGTCCGCGGCGTCGATCACCACCAGGCCGGCCGCGCCCGACGGCGCCGGCTCCGTCGCCCCGAAGACCCCCACCACCACCGACGGGTACGCGGCCCGCAGCGCGCCCACCGTCCCCAGGTCGTCCCGGCCACCCGGCCCGGTGAGGAAGACCAGCGTGTCGCCGAGCCGCTCCCGCCGCAGCCGGGTGGCGGCGGGCTGAAGGTCGCCCCCGTCGACGAGCCCCGCCGCCGCGAGCCGGTCCAGCGGCCCGTGCGCCGCCGCGTCGTCGCCCCCCGCCGGGGTGCCGGCCGGCTCCGGGGCGACCAGCAGCAGCACCACCGGCAGGGCCTCGCGGAACGCGGCGACGAGCACCGAGGCGGCGGCCTCGCACGCCGACTCGAACGACTCGGCCACCCCGTCGAGGCGCTGCGGGTGGGCGCCCGCCCGGTTGTCCAGCAGCACCACGATCCGGGGCAGGCTGGTGTCCACGTTCTCCCGCACCATGAGCTCGCCCACCCGGGCGCTGGTACGCCAGTGCACCCGGCGCAGCTCGTCACCGACCACGTACTCGCGCAACGAGTCGAAGGTGATCGACCCGTGTGGCACCTTGTCCACCCGGCCGTCGAGGCTGCGCCCCGCGCCCGTGGGCACGGCGTTCAGCGGGTGCACGCGCGGGTGCACCCAGACCGGCACCGTGCCGCCGTACGGGCGGGCCAGCGCCACCAGGCCCAGCGGGTCGCGCCGGGTCACCCGCAGCGGCCCCACCGGCACCACCCCCCGCCGGGCGGTCGGCACCTCGTAGCGGACCGTGGTGTCCCGGCCCGGCCGCAGCCGCAGCAGCGGCACCGGGACCGCGCGGTCGCCGCACCGGTCCTCGGCCACCAGGCTCGCCGCCCGCAGTCGCCCGGCGTTGCGCACCGTCAGGGTCATCGCCGCCGGCTCGCCCCGCGCCACCCGGTCCGGGTCCGCGCTGCGGGTCACCTCCAGGCGGGGCCGCCAGGCCGCGGTCAGCACGGCGTAGCCGACGGCGGTGCCGGCCGCCGCCCCGAGCAGCGTCAGCTCCGGGTACGCGAAGCGGAAGCCGGCCCCGAGCAGCACGACGGCGGCGACGAGCAGCCCGACACAGCGGGCGGTGAGCGCGGACACCGGCGTCGCCGGTCAGCCCTGGACCGGGGCGGGCTGGCCCGAGGGGAGCGGCACCGGCACCGAGGCGACCGCCTGGCGCAGCACCTCGGCGGCGGTCACCCCGCGCACCTGCGCGTCGGGGGTGAGCAGCAGCCGGTGCGCGAAGACCGGCTCGGCCAGGGTCTTCAGGTCCTCCGGCATGATCCAGCCCCGTCCGTCGATCAGCGCGTACGCGCACGCCGCCCTGGTCAGCGCGATCACGCCCCGGGGACTGACCCCGACCCGCACCTGCGGGTGGGTGCGGGTGGCCGCGGCCAGCCGCACCGCGTACGCGTAGAGCGGCTCGGCGATGTGCACCCGGCGGGCCATCCGGACCATCTCCCCGACGGTGGCCGTGTCGGTGACCGCCGTCAGCGCCTCCGGGGAGCGGACCGTCGCCCCGCGCAGCACCTCCACCTCGACCGCCTCGTCGGGGTAGCCGACGGAGAGCTTCACCAGGAACCGGTCGAGCTGCGCCTCGGGCAGCCGGTACGTGCCGTCCATCTCCACCGGGTTCTGGGTGGCCACCACCAGGAACGGCTGCGGCACCGGGTGCCGGACCCCGTCGACGGTGACGGTGCGTTCCTCCATCACCTCCAGCAGCGCCGACTGGGTCTTCGGCGACGCCCGGTTGATCTCGTCGGCGATGACGATGTTCGCGAACACCGGCCCCGGGTGGAACTCGAAGCCCCGGGTGGCCTGGTTGAAGATCGTCACCCCGGACACGTCGGAGGGGAGCAGGTCGGGGGTGAACTGGATGCGCCGCCACTGCCCCTTGACGGTCGCCGCGACGGCCCGGGCCAGGGTGGTCTTGCCGACTCCCGGCACGTCCTCCAGCAGCACGTGCCCCTGGGCGAAGAGGGCGGTCAGCGCCAGCCGGACGACCTGGGGCTTGCCCAGCACCACCGCGTTGACGTTCTCGGCCAGCCGGGCGGCGAGGGCGGCGAAGCCCTGCACCTCCGGCTGGGTGAGCGGTTCTGGGGTGTTCACGGCGGTGGTGCTCCTTGCCTGGGTGGTCAGCAGGTGGGCAGGACCTTGATGTCGTCGCCGCCCTCCAGGTTGAGCCAGGCCCAGGGGATGTAGGTGCGTCCCCTGTAGTCGACCTGCACCCACCAGGTGCTGCGCTTCTCGTTGTTGTAGATGTAGGCGTAGACCTCTTCGCCCTGCTTCTTGCAGTAGGCCTTGAGCCGGGTGCCGTTCGCGACCCAGCCGGCCTGCTGGTCGTCGTCCTGCCGGGTGACCCTGAAGATCTCGTTGCCGTTGCGCTCGCCGGGGATCTCCCGGGTGCAGTAGCGGGCCTCCGCGCCGGAGGTGCCGTTGCGGCAGGTCGCGATCCCGTACAGGGCGCCCGTGGCCTGGGCGCGGGTGGCGGTGCCCTTGCCGGCGGCGTTGCTCGCCGTCACGGTGAAGGTGTACTTCGTGCCGGGGGTCAGGCCCGTCATCGTGATGCTGGAGCAGTTCCCGGGCTTCGCCGGCTCGCCGTTCGTGCTCAGCGCGCAGGTCGCCCTGCCGCCGCCGGCGTCCACGGTGAACGTCACCGTCGCCGAGGTGGCGTCGGCCGAGGAGCCGGTCACGGTGACGCGGGGCTCGGCCACGGTGCGGGCCGTGGCGGTGGCCTCCGGGCCGGGGCCGGCCTCGTTGACCGCCCGCACCTTCACGGTGACGTTCTGGCCGTCGCCAAGCCCGTCCACCGTGGCCCGGGTGTCGGTCACCTCGCTGCCGCGTCCGCCCACGTCCACGAGGTACTTCGTCACCGGGCGGCCGTTCGCCGTCGCCGGGGCCCACTGCACCGCGACGGTGCCCGGTCGATCGGCCACGGTGGTCGCCCGCAGCTCGGTGGGTCGCTCCGGTGGCGCGTACGGCACGACCGTGTTGCTCACCGGCGAGGCCGCCGAGCCGGCGCCCCGGTCGTTGACCGCCACCACCGTGAACGCGTACTGCGTGCCGTATTCCAGCTCGCCCGCCGGCACCACCAGCTCGGTTCTGCGGGACTCGCCGGCCGGGGCGTTGGTGCCCGCCGACGTGGCCGTGACCACGTACTTCGCGATCGTGTTGCCCTGCCCGTTCGCCGCCGGCCACGTCACCAGCACCGTGCCGTCCAAGCGCTCCTCGGCGGTGACGCCCGACGGCGGGTCCGGCACCGCGGCCGTCGGCGTCACGGGGTTGCTGGTCCGTGCGGGACCGTCGCCCTTCGCGTTGACCGCGTGCACCGAGAACCGGTACGTCTCGCCGTTGGTCAGGCCCTTGATCTCGACGGCCCGCTGGTTGGCGCCCACCTCGACGCGCTGGCCGGCGCCCTGCACCACGTACCGGACGATCTCCGCCCCGTTGGCCGGGGCCGGCCGCCAGCTCACCCGGGCCTGCGCGTTGCCGGCGGCGGCGGTGACGTCGCGCGGCGCGCCCGGCTTGCCCACCCTGGGCTTCTTCGGCGGGGGCGGCGGCGGGGGAGCCGGCGGCGGGTCGCCACCGAGCACGTCGTTGGCGTACTTGTCGACCTCGCGGACCTGGTGCCTGTCGTCCACCACCTGGGCGGTGGCCGAGTCGGGAGCGTTGATGAAGAGGTGGTTCTCCCGTACCTCCAGCTCCAGTGGCCCGGTGCCCCGGCCCCGGATGGTGTCGACGAGCCGGCCGGCGGAGTCGAAGGCGTAGACCGTGCCGGACGCCTCGTCGGCGCAGTAGTAGCGGCCGGCCCACGCCACGGCCGGGCTGAGCTGGTCGCCCGTGCCCGGCACGGTGAACGCGCGCACCGCGCCGGCGTCGTCGACCACGTGCACCCGCCGCTCGCCGGGCACCGTCACGGGCACGTCCGGCCCGCTGGTCCGCGCCGGCAGCGCGCCCGGCGTGGTCATCGGCAGCGACGTGGTCCGCACCTCGCCCCGCTGCACGATCACCAGCGCCCCGGCGGTGCGGTCGAGCACCGCGACGCCGTCGTCCAGGGTGGAGACGACCAGGTCGTGGCTGGCGTCCGCGACGTCGTACGTCTCGACCTTCTTCGGGCTGAGGCCGGCCCCGGCGGGGGCCGCCGACGCGGGCGCGGACGGGAGCGGCGCGGCGGTGACCGCCGAGACGGTGCCCTCGCTGGGCACCGCGATCCAGAGGCGCCCCTCGCCGTCGAAGGAGCCGCCGGTGATGCCCGGCGGGTAGCGCACCGGCTCGCCGACCGGGGTGAGCGACCGGGGGTCGAGCTGCCGGACGACGCCCTGCACGGCGTCGACGACGAACGCCGCGTCCCCGTGCAGGGCGACGTTGACGCCCAGCCCCGGGGTCGTCCGGGTGGTCGCGGTGATCTGGAGGGTGGCCAGGTCCAGCGAGCTGACCTGGCCGGTGTTCAGGTCCCGCAGGACCAGCAGCCGGTCGGTCTGGGTGACCTGCATCGGGTGCCGGCGGGCGCCCGGGACTCCGACCCGGGTGTCGACCCGCGCGGTGATCCCGTTGACGCGGGCCAGCTCGCTGCGCGCGGCGCTCCACAGCCAGGAACTCGCGTCGTGGCTCGCCACCGCGTTGTCCGCCGCGCCGAGCCCGTGGATGGTGAGCCCCATGGCGGCCAGCAGCGCGGCCACCGTCGCGATGGTGACGACCCCGCCGCGCATCCGGCGGGGCCGGCGAGGCGGGGGAGCGGTGCCGGCGTGCCCGGCCTCGTCGATGGTGGCCACTACCGGCTGCCTCCTGTGTCGTCCCTGGCAGGTGGCGCGCCCTGTCCGGCGACCCTCCCCTGAGCCGGGTGCCATCATATGGCCCGGTCGGGGGCGGGGGAACCCGCACCGTCCCGCTGTGGACACCGAGCGTGTGCGCCACGCCGCAGTGGACGGTCAGCTCGACGGCGTGTCGCCCTCCCGTTCCGTGCAGACCTGCCCGGAGGTGGCGAACGAGTCCGTCGAGTAGACCGCCAGCACGGTGAAGCAGTAGTCCACCCGCGAGTTGAGCCCGTTGACCGTGTAGCTGGTCTGGCCCGGGTCCACCGTGGCCATCACGCCCAGCGCCTTGCCGGTCCGGCCGCCGGCCACCATGAACGGCACCCCGCCGCCCGCCGGGTCCGTCCAGTTCAGGGTGATCGTCGCCGCGTCGTCCTTGAGCGTCAGCCCGCCCGGCGGGGGACCGGCGGCCGTCGACGCGGACGGCGCGGCGGCCACGGGCGAGGCGGGCCCCGCCGGCGGCGCCGC
>NZ_JBPQTK010000216.1:0-5484 GCF_051386315.1 Micromonospora sp. URMC 107 | reverse complement strand
GGGGGGGCCGGCGCGGCGGTGGACGCCGCGCCGGGTCGTCGCCACGCCGGCCGCGCTGGACCACCCGCACGGCCGGCGGATCGCCGACCGGGTCGAGGCCCTGGGCATCGAGGTCGAGCGGCTGCGCGCCAACCGGCTCACCGGCGTCCGCGGCGACACCGAGCGGGAGACGTACGCGCGGGCGAAGGCGACGATGGCGATCGTGGTCAGCCCGCCGTCGCGCCGGCGGCTGCAACCCATCGCGCCCAGCGCGGACTGGCGCGTCGACCTGGCGGAGGGCTGCCCGGCCCACTGCCAGTACTGCTACCTGGCCGGCTCGCTGTCGGGGCCGCCGGTGACGCGGGTGTACGCCGACCTGGACGACATCCTCGCCGGCCTGGCCGAGTACGCCGGGCGGGGCACCGTGACCAGCCGTGACGCCGCGCGTGCCGGCGAGGGCACCACCTTCGAGGCGTCCTGCTACACCGACCCGCTCGCCCTGGAGCACCTCACCGGCAGCTGGCGGCGGGCCGTGGAGCACTTCGCCGGCTGGGACGCCCCGGTGCAGCTGCGCTGGACCACCAAGTACTCCGACGTCGACACGTTCGTCGGGCTGCCGCACGCCGGCCGCACCCGGGTCCGGTTCAGCGTCAACTGCCGGTCGGTCAGCGAGCGGCTGGAGGGCGGCACCGCCCCGGTGCCGGACCGGCTCGCGGCGCTGCGCCGACTCGCCCTCGACGGCTATCCCGTCGGGCTGACCGTCGCGCCGATCATGCCGCTGCCCGGCTGGCGGGAGCAGTACGGCGAGCTGCTCGACGCGGTGGCCGGCGCCGTCGCCGGGGTGCCGGAGCTCGACCTGACCGCCGAGCTGATCACCCACCGGTTCACCCCGGGCAGCAAGGAGGTGCTGCTCGGCTGGTACCCGCGCACGAGGCTGGAGATGGACGAGTCCGCCCGCAGCCGCAGGTACGGCAGGTTCGGCGCCGTCAAGTACGTCTACCCGCGCGACACCATGGCCGAGCTGCGCTCCTGGTTCGACCGCGAGGTGGCCGCCCGGCTGCCGGCCTGCCGCGTCCTGTACTGGACGTGAGGATGCGCTACGGTCGCGACCGTGGCCCTGATGCGCTGTGACTTCCACTCCGAGGCACTCGGTGTGAGCACGTCGATGACCGTGATCCTGCCGCAGCGGACCTCCTCGCAGATCGGCATGACCGGCAGCGCGCCGCGGGGCGCCCCGCCCGTGCTCTATTTGCTGCACGGCCTGTCCGACGACGACACCATCTGGCTGCGCCGCACCTCGATCGAGCGCTACGTCGCGCCGCTGGGCCTCGCCGTGGTGATGCCCCAGGCCGGGCGCAGCTTCTATGCCGACGAGGAGCACGGCAACCGGTACTGGACGTTCCTGAGCACCGAACTGCCCCGGGTGTGCCACGAGTTCTTCCGGCTCTCCGCGCGGCGGGAGGACACCTTCGTCGCCGGCCTGTCGATGGGCGGCTACGGGGCCGTCAAGTGGGCGCTGCGCGACCCGGGCCGGTTCGCGGCGGCGGCGAGCCTCTCCGGCGCGCTCGACGTGGTCAACCGCCGTCACCACCCGACCGCGCCCCTGGACCCCGACGTCTGGCACACCGTGTTCGGCGAGCGCGCCGCGATCGGCAGCGACGACGACACCGTCGCCCTGCTCGACCGGGTGCCCGCCGCCGACCGGCCGGCGCTCTACGTCGCCTGCGGCACGGAGGACTTCCTGTACGACGACAACCAGACCTTCGTCGCGGCGGCCCGCGAGCGGGGCGTCCCGCTGACCGTGGACTTCTCCCCCGGCACGCACGACTGGGCGTACTGGGACGCGAAGATCCAGGACGTGCTGGCCTGGCTGCCGCTACGCACCGGCGACTGAGCGGCCGGCCCCGGGCTCAGGCGGTCGGGCGCCGGGCTCAGGCGCCGACGGTGCCGTCGATGCCCTCGCGCAGCAGGTCGGCGTGGCCGTTGTGGCGGGCGTACTCGTGGATCAGGTGCAGCATCACCAGCCGCAGGGACACGTCCTCGCCGGACCTCGCGTGGTGGCCGGTCACGTCGAGCGACTCCGCCTCGCGCTCGATGCGGCGGGAGTGCGCGACCTCCCGCTGCCAGGCGTCGAACGCCTCGGCGCGGGTGGCGCCGCTCGCGTCGTACGCCACCTGGTAGTCGCCGGAGTCCGACCAGACCAGCGCGACGTCCTCGCCGTCGATGGTCCGGCGGAACCAGGCCCGCTCCACCTCCGCCATGTGCCGGACCAGGCCGAGCAGCGACAGCGTGGACGGAGGCATCGACTGCCGGCGCAGGTCCTCGTCGGAGAGCCCGTCGCACTTCATCGCGAGGGTCGCCCGGTGGTAGTCGAGGAAGGCGCGCAGCATCTCGCGCTCGTCCCCCGTGACGGGCGGCCCGATCCGTTCGGTGGTCACGGCTCACTCCCCTCCCGCGACGGCGGGGTCGCCGTCCGACGGTTGCCCCGCTCGAAGAGCCGGAACCCCTGATCCTGCCCGACGGCGCCGGACCGTGGCGGGCCGCCTCCGCCGCTTCGGACCTCGCGCCGGATCGGGATGACGCGATTCGACCGGTCCGTAGGCGGCTGTCCTGTTCGTTCCGCCGTGCTCCGCTACGGCGGCTAGCGATCCGCCATTTTGACGAAATTCGTCGCTGGCTAACGGTTATCTGACGAGTTTGCCAAGGTCTATGGACAGGAACCGGCGGCTCTCGTAGGGTCTCACCATCTTCCGATGATCCTGGAGATGACGTGAACACTGCCGCCACGGAAATTCCCGCCACCTCGGCGACCGATCTGCACGCCGCCGCCACCGTGGTGGACGGAAGCACGGTCATCGAGCTCAGCGACGCCCACCTCGACCGGATCCGGCGAGGCGGGGTAACCGCCGTCAACCACACGGTCACCAGGCCGTACGCGGACACGGTCACCGCCCTGCGGGAGGTGAACCGGTGCCGCAGGTGGATCGACGAGCACTCCGACGACGTGCTGCTCGCGCTGACCGTCGCCGACATCGAGCGAGCCAAGGCTGAGGGCAAGGAAGCCGTCATCTTCGGTCCGCAGGACACCGAGATGATCGGCGTCGACCTCGACCTGCTCGGCACCTTCTACGACCTCGGAGTCCGCATCCTGCAGCTGACCTACCAGCGGCAGAACCTGCTCGGCGCCGGCTGCGGCGAGGAGACCGACTCGGGTCTGACGCACCGGGGCCGCCGCTTCGTCCAGGCGATGGACGAGCTGGGCATCCTGGTCGACGTCTCGCACTGCGGCGAGCGCACCGGCCTGGACGCCATGGAGGCGTCCGCCAAGCCGGTCGTCGTGACCCACTCCTTCTGCGACGCGATGTCGCCGCACATCCGGGCCAAGTCCGACGGTTACCTGCGCAGCCTCGGCGAGCAGGGCGGCGTCATGGGTATCACCACCTTGTCAGGGTTCCTCTACTACCCGGACGACCCGTCCCGGCGTCCGGATCTGGCCCGCTTCGTCGAGCACGTCAGCCGCGTGGTGGAGGTGGCCGGGATCGACCACGTCGCGATCGCCACCGACTACGACGAGACGTGGACGGAGCCCATGCGGATCGCGCAGTTGAAGTCCATCGCGCAGTCGAAGTCCAAGGAGCAGCAGAACCTCCTCGGCGACTTCGGCTGGACCGAGCGCCGGGCGATCGGGATGGACGACGCCGCGGACTTCCCCAACTTCACCGAGGCGCTGCTGAACGGCGGCTTCTCGCCGGCAGACGTGACCAAGATCCTCGGCGGCAACTGGCTTCGGGTCTACGGGGAGACGTGGAAGCCGGCCTGACCTGTAAGCGCTGATTGTGACACCAGCCAAGGAGACCCATGCGAACTCGTGTTTTGACCAAGGTGCTGGCAGTGGGCGTCATCTCGGCGCTCGCCGCCGGCTGCGGAGGCGGTGAGCCTCCGTCCAAGAACAGCGGCAGCAGCTCCAACGACGGCCTGAGCGGCAGCGTCCGCCTCCAGGACGAGTCGCAGCCGGCAGGCACCCCGAAGTCCGGCGGTCGGCTGCGGATCATGATCCGGCTGGACGCCAACGAACTCGACCCGCACCGCATGTCGGAGACCTCGGCCTTCGTCATCAACGAGCAGATCTACGAGTCGCTGGTGCAGTCGTACCGGGGCGAGATCAAGCCGGCGATCGCGGAGTCGTGGGAGCAGAGCGCCGACGGCCTGACGGTGACGTTCAAGCTGCGTGACAACGCGGTCTTCCACAGCGGGCGCAAGGTGACCGCGGCGGACGTGAAGTACTCGATCGAACGAATCAAGGACCCGGCGACCCGGGCGCCACGGGCCCGTAGCTACGAGGGAATCACCGCGGTCACGGCGCTCGACGAGCGCACCGTCGAGATGAAGCTGGCCAAGCCGAACGCCGCCATCCTGACCCTGCTCTCCACCGCCGCCTCGTCCGTCGTGGACCGCACGGTGGTCGAGGCGGGCGGCCTCAACGGCAGCGTCGACGGCGGCAGCGGCCCGTTCAAGATGGCCTCGCGGGTCACCGGCCAGGCCATCAAGCTCGACAAGCACGCCCAGTACTGGGAGCAGGGCGTTCCCTACCTCGACGGGATGGACTTCACCTTCAACCCGGACGACAACGCCCGCGCCGCCGCCGTGCGCAGCGGCACGGTCGACTTCCTCTGGCGTCCCGCGCCCGAGTTCATCGACGCGCTCAAGCGCGACGAGAAGCTCAAGTGGTACGGCGGATCCGGGTCGCTCTCGCTGCACCTGCGGCTCAACACCTCCAAGGCCCCGTACGACAACGTGAAGGTCCGGCAGGCCATCTACCTCGCGCTCGACCGCCAGGAGATCCTCAACGTGGCCAACTCCGGCTTCGGGACCGCGCTCAACTCGGGTTACCTGCCGCCGGACCGGTTCGGCGCGGTGAAGGAGCCGATCTACGGCAAGGCCGACATCGAGAAGGCCAAGGCGCTGCTGGCCGAGGCGGGGTTGCCGAACGGCTTCGAGGCCAAGCTCATGGTCATCGCCACGTCGGCGTTCCAGGTGCGCTCGGCCGAGGTGGAGCAGCAGCAGCTCGCCAAGATCGGCATCAAGGTGACGATCGAGTCGGTCGAGTCGACCATCGCCGACACGAAGACGAAGTCCGCCGACTTCGACATGTACCAGTCGGGCTTCGGTCTGACGTACGACCCGGACGAGCGGTTCACCGCCAGCTTCCTCCCCGGCGGCGGCCTGAACTACGGCAACTGGACCGACAAGGAGTACGAGACCCTCGTCGTCCAGGCCCGCTCGGAGATGGACAAGGACAAGCGCGCCGCGCTCTACCAGCAGGCCGAGAAGATCCTGGCCGAGCGCGGGCCGGTGGCCATGACCTTCCTGAACGCGGACTTCGACGTGGTGCAGAAGGACGTCATGGGATACCAGGGCGACCCGACACCGACGTACCGCTTCTACCGGCACATCTGGCTCGACCGCTGACGTGCCGTGGGGGGGGGGGGGGGGGGGGGGGGGGGG
>NZ_JBPQTK010000215.1:0-5547 GCF_051386315.1 Micromonospora sp. URMC 107 | reverse complement strand
GGAGGGCGGACGTGAAGGGCATCGGTGATCTGGCGGCCGGGATCAACGCGCGGGCGGTGGTGCTCGTCGAGGGGGCGAGCGACCGGGTCGCCCTGGAGACCCTCGCCGCGCGTCGCGGCCGGGACCTCGACGCCGACGGCGTACGGGTGGTGGCCATGGGGGGCGCGACGAACATCAGCCATTTCCTCGACCAGCTCGGTCCGGCGGGACGCGGACTGCGGCTGGCGGGCCTCTACGACGAGGCCGAGGAGGGCTTCTTCCGGCGCGGGCTGGAACGCTGCGGCCTCGGCGCCGACCTGTCCCGGGCCGACCTGGCGGCCCTCGGGTTCCACGTCTGCGTGGCCGACCTGGAGGAGGAGCTGATCCGCGCGGTCGGCGTCGCCGGGGTGCGGGCGGTGCTCGCCGCCGAGGGCGAGCTGCGCTCGTTCGACCTCTTCCAACGGCAGCCGGCCCAGCGGGGGCGCGCCGTCGAGGCGCAGCTGCGCCGCTTCCTCGGCACCCGGTCCGGCCGCAAGAGCGCGTACGCGCGGCTGCTCGTGGCGGCGCTGGAGCCGGACCGGGTGCCCCGCTCACTCGACGCGGTGCTCGCCGGCGTCTGACCGGACGCCGCGCCACTCGGGCGCCAGCACCGACCACACCTCGATGTCGATCCGCCCGGCCGGCCCCGGGTAGACCTCGCGCAGCGTCCCGTCGAGGCGCATGCCCAGCCGCCGGGCGGTGGCGATGCTGCGGGCGTTGTCCGGCTTGGTGCGCCACTCGATCCGGTGGATGCCGCGCTCGCGTACCGCCCAGTCGACGATCCGGCCGACCGCCCGGGTGACCAGCCCGTGGCCCTCGCCGGCGGGCTCCAGCCAGCAGCCGGCCTCGCAGACGCCCCGGGCGACGTCGAACGAGACGAACATGACCCCGCCGACCAGCTCACGCCGGTGCCAGATGCCCCAGATCCCGCCGGCGTCCCGCGCCCACAGGTCCGCGTAGCGCTGGAGCACGGCCCGGGCGCCGGCCTGGTCGGTGACCATGAACGAGGGCGACACCCAGGGCGCGATGTGCGTGCGGGCCCGGTCGAGGTGGGCGAGGAACTCCCCGGCCCGCCAGGGCTCCAGGGGACGCAGCTCGGCGTCCTCGGTCAGGGACAGGGCGAACACGGTGACCTCCCGATGCGAACGGCTGAGCGGGCAATGTACCGCTATACACACCGCGTATACGCGGTGTGTATAGTCGCCGGCATGTCGATCGGACAGACCTTCCTCGGCCTCCTGGAGGCCACCCCCCGCCACGGCTACGACATCAAACGCCTCTACGACGAGCGCTTCGGCCACGCCCGCCCGCTCGCGTACGGGCAGGTCTACGCCACCCTCTCCCGGCTGCTGCGCGGCGGTCTGGTCGAGGTGGAGGCGGTCGAGCCGGGCGAGGGCCCGGAGCGCAAGCGGTACGCGATCACCGAGGCCGGTGTCACCGACGTCACGCAGTGGCTGGCCCGGGCCGAGAAGCCCGAGCCGTACCTGCAGAGCACCCTCTACACCAAGGTGGTGCTGGCCCTGCTGACCGGCCGCCCCGCCGCCGACGTGCTCGACGTGCAGCGCGCCGAGCACCTGCGGATGATGCGCGAGCTGACCCGCCGCAAGCGCGACGGCGACCTCGCCGAGCAGCTGGTCTGCGACCACGCGCTGTTCCACCTGGAGGCCGACCTGCGCTGGCTGGAGCTGACCGCCGCCCGCCTCGACGAGCTCGCCGCGGCGGTCCGGTCGTGAGCGCGCCGCTGCTGGAGGCCGAGGACCTGCACCGCTCCTTCGGGCCGACCCGGGCGCTCGCCGGGGCCAGCCTGCGCGTGCACCCGGGCGAGGTGCTGGCCGTCATGGGCTCGTCGGGCTCCGGCAAGTCCACCCTGCTGCACTGCCTCGCCGGCATCGTCCGGCCCGACTCCGGCCGGGTGCGCTACGCCGGCCGCGACCTCACCGCCCTCGGCGACGCCGAGCGCAGCGCGCTGCGCCGGCAGGAGTTCGGCTTCGTCTTCCAGTTCGGCCAGCTCGTACCGGAGCTGACCTGCCTGGAGAACGTCGCGCTGCCGCTGCGGCTGGGCCGGGTCGGCCGCCGCGAGGCGGAACGGCGGGCCGCCGAGTGGCTGGAGCGCCTGGAGGTCGCCGAGGTGGCCGGCAAGCGGCCCGGCGAGGTCTCCGGCGGGCAGGGGCAGCGGGTGGCGGTCGCCCGGGCGCTGGTCACCCGGCCCCGGGTGGTCTTCGCCGACGAGCCGACCGGCGCGCTCGACTCGCTCAACGGCGAGCGGGTTATGCGGCTGCTCACCGCCGCCGCCCGGGAGAGCGGGGCGGCCGTGGTGCTGGTGACCCACGAGGCGCGGGTCGCCGCGTACTCCGATCGGGAGGTCGTGGTCCGCGACGGCCGCACCCGGGACCTGGAGGTCGCCGCGTGACGCGGCTGCGCGACCGCGCGGCCGACCTGGTCATGGGCGCCCGGATGGCGTTCACCGGCGGCCGGGACGGCTGGCTGCGGGCGGTGCTCACCGCGGTCGGCGTCGGGGTGGGGGTGGCGATGCTGCTGCTCGCCGCCGCGGTCCCCGGCGCGCTGGACGCCCGGCAGGCGCGCGGCGACGCCCGCGACGACCTGCGGATGGGCGAGAAGATCCCGGCCGCCGCCAACACCCTGCTGGTCCGCCAGACCGACACCGAGTTCCGGGGACAGCCGGTGCGCGGCCGGGTGCTGCGGCCGGAGGGGCCGGCCGCGCCGGTCCCGCCCGGAGTGGCCGCGCTGCCCCGCGCCGGCGAGGTGCTGGTCTCCCCCGCCCTGCGCGACCTGCTCGCCTCTGGCGACGGTGCGCTGCTCGCGCCCCGGCTGGGCGGGGCCACGGTCACCGGCGTCATCGCCGACGAGGGGCTGGCCGGCCCGCGCGAGCTGGCCTACTACCTGGGCAGCGGCACCCTCGCCGCCGACGACGCGATCCGGCTGGACGCGTTCGGCGGCGGGCTGCCCGGCGAGGCCTTCGACCCGGTGCTGATGGTGCTGGTGGTCGTCATCTTCGTGGTCCTGCTGCTGCCCATCGCGGTCTTCCTCGGCGCGGCCGTGCGCTTCGGCGGTGAGCGGCGCGACCGGCGGCTGGCCGCGCTGCGGCTGGTCGGCGCCGACGCCGCGATGGTCCGCCGGGTCGCCGCCGGGGAGGCCGCCGCCGGCGCGCTGCTCGGCGTCGCGGCCGGCGGCGTGCTCTTCGCGCTCGGCCGGCAGGTGGTGCCGCTGGTCACCCTCATGGACCTGAGCGTGTACGCCGCCGACGTGCGCCCGCCGCTGCCGCTGGTGGCCGCCGTCGTGCTGGCGGTGCCGGCGCTCGCCGTCGTGGTGACGCTGGTGTCGATGCGCGCCGTGCTGGTCGAGCCGCTCGGGGTGACCCGGCGCGCGACGCCGGTGCGCCGCCGGCTGGTGTGGCGGCTGCTGCTGCCGGCCGCCGGGCTCGGGCTGCTGCTGGCCGGAGCCGCCGGAATCGCACCGCTGGGCGGCGAGCGGCAGACCGCGGCCGGCGCCGTGCTGCTGCTGGTCGGCGTGGTCACTTTGCTGCCCTGGCTGACCGACCTGCTGGTACGCCGGCTGCGCGGCGGCCCCGTCGCGTGGCAGCTCGCGGTGCGCCGCCTCCAGCTCGACAGCGCCGCCTCGGCGCGGCTGGTCAACGGCATCGCGGTCGCCGTGGCGGGCACCATCGGGTTGCAGATGCTCTTCGCCGGCGTCGCCGGCCGGTTCACCTTCGACACCGGGCAGGACACCTCCCGGGCCCAGGTGCAGGTGCAGTTCCCGGCCCGACCGGACGCGCCGGCGGCGCTGGACCGGCTGGCCGGCGCCCCCGGGGTCACCGTCAGCAACGCCACCCTGACCACCTCGATCACGGCAGACGACGCGTACGGCACGCTGCGGATCGGCGACTGCGCGGCGCTGGCCGAGTTCGCCCGGCTCGACCGGTGCGCCGACGGCGACGTGTTCCTGGTCCGCGAGCCCGAGGGCCAGTCCGGCGGCATCCGGCCGGGCGGCACGGTCGCGGTCGCGGACGCCGACGGGGTGACCTGGCGGATCCCCCGCACCGCCCGGGAGGCGCCGGTGCGCACCGCCCCGTCCGGCTACCGGCAGGGCGGGGTGCTGGTGACTCCCGGCGCGGTCGGCACCGCCCGGCTCGGCCCGCTGGCTGCGGACGCGTACCTACGGCTCGCGCCCGACCGGCCGGACGCGGTGGAGCACGTGCGCAACGCCGCCGCCGGCGCCGACCCGTACGCCTCCGTGCTCACGCTGACCGAGAACCGGCAGGCCACCCAGTTCGTCAACGTCCAGCGCGGCCTCTACGTCGGCGCGGTGGTCACCCTGCTGCTGATCGGGGCCAGCATGCTGGTCGGCGTGCTGGAGCAGCTGCGGGAGCGCCGGCGGCTGCTGGCGATGCTGGTCGCCGTGGGCACCCGACGCTCCACGCTGAGCTGGTCGGTGCTGTGGCAGAGCGCCGTGCCGGTGGTGATCGGGCTCGCCCTGGCGGTCGTGTTCGGGCTCGGCCTCGGCGCGGTGCTGCTGCGGATGGTGCAGACGCCGGTCACGGTCGCCTGGCCGGCGCTGGGCATCTCCACCGGCCTCGGGGCGGCGGTGGTGCTGCTGGTCACCGGGCTCAGCCTGCCGGTGCTGTGGCGGCTGACCCGGCCCGACGGCATCCGCACCGAGTAGCGCGGCCCCGCCCGGTAGGCCACGACCGACCGAGGCGGATCGCGGAGAAACAGCGTCCACGCGGCGAACGGCCCGGGCCCCGCACGGAGTCCGGGCCGTTCGCCGCACTCGTCCGGTCGGCGTCGCGAGCCCGGGCTCCTCAGATCCCTGTCGACGTGTCGCTACGCCGACTCGACGCGGGCGAGCAGCTCGGCGAGGTGCACGGCCCGGACGCTCGACCGGCGCCGGCTCAGCCCCGTGCGCAGCTGCCGCAGGCAGCCCGGGTTGACCGCCACCACCAGGTCCACCCCCGCCGCCTCGATCTCGTCGAGCTTCGCGTCCAGGATCCGCCGCGACTCCTTCGGCCGCAGCAGCGAGTACGTGCCGGCGGCCCCGCAGCAGGTCGCCGCCGAGGGCAGCTCCACGTAATCGGCGACCTGGCGCAGCAGCGCCCGGGGCTCGGCGAAGACCCCGAGGCCGTTGCGCAGGTGACAGGAGTCCTGGAGGGCGACCCGGGCGCGCCGGCCGCCCACCCGCAGCTCGGCCCCGGCGGGCCGGTCGGCGAGCCAGGTGGACAGCTCGCGTACCCGGTCCCGGCCGAGCACCGAGGCGAGGTGCGCGGCGCAGCCGCCGGAGGTGGTGACGATGGTGCCGGGCAGGTCCTCGCCGAGCCGCTCCGCCAGCCGCTCGCCCCCGGCCAGGTCGCCGTTGTGCGCGTGCAGCGCGCCGCAGCAGCCCTGGGTGGTGGGCACGGCCAGTTCGGGCGCGAGCGCGTGCGCCGCCCGGCTGACCGCCGGGAAGAGACCCCGCTCGACGCAGCCCAGCATGAGCTGCGCGCCCGGCGCGTCGGGGGCGCAGCTCATGCTGGGC
>NZ_JBPQTK010000214.1:0-5659 GCF_051386315.1 Micromonospora sp. URMC 107 | reverse complement strand
GGGGTGGGGGGGTCAGTCCTTGGGGCCGCCGGCCACGTAGATGACCTGGCCGGAGACGAAGGACGCGCCCTCGCTGGCCAGGAACGAGATGGTGTGCGCCACGTCCTCGGGGCGGCCGACCCGGCGCACCGCGATCTCCGACTCGGCGTGCTTCTGGAGCGCCTCGAAGTCGACCTTCATCCGGGCGGCGGTGGCGGCGGTCATGTCGGTGACGATGAAGCCGGGCGCGACCGCGTTGACGGTCACCCCGAACGGGCCCAGCTCGATGGCGAGGGTCTTGGTGAAGCCCTGGAGGCCGGCCTTCGCCGCGGCGTAGTTCGCCTGGCCCCGGTTGCCCAGCGCCGAGGTGCTGGACAGGTTGACGATCCGGCCCCACTTCGCCTCGACCATGTGCTTCTGGGCAGCCTGGCTGAACAGGAACGCGCCGCGCAGGTGCACGCCCATGACCGTGTCCCAGTCGGCGTCGGTCATCTTGAACAGCAGATTGTCGCGGAGCACGCCGGCGTTGTTGACCAGCACCGTCGGGGCGCCGAGTTCGGCGGCGACCCGCTGCACGGCCGCCTCGACCTGGGCCCGGTCGGACACGTCCGCGCCGACACCGAGCGCCCGGCCGCCGGCGGCGGCGATGGCGTCCACGGTCTCCTTGGTCGCCGACTCCTCGATGTCGACCACGGCGACCGCGAGGCCGTCGGCCGCCAGCCGCCGGGCGGTGGCCGCCCCGATCCCCCGCGCCGCCCCCGTGACGATGGCGACCCGCTGCTCCTCCGACATGCCTACCTCCCGGTAACCTGCGCTCGATCGAAGGAGCTTAACCCAGCCGTACGGCGGCGCCGGCCGGCGCGGGACGCCGTCACGAGCGCCGTCCGACTACTCTCCCGGCCGTGGAGGCTGTGGAGATCGAAGCACCCGTCGTCGGCGTCACCGTCTATCCGGACCGGGCCCGGGTCACCCGGCGGGGCAGCGCCCGGCTGGCCGCCGGTGAGCACCGGGTACGCATCGCACCGTTGCCGCTGGGCCTGCGGCGGGACTCGCTGCGGGTCGGCGGTCGGGGCGCGGCCACGGTGCTCGGCGTGGACGTCACGACGTGGCGGCAGCCGCGCAGCACCGACGGGCAGGTCCGCGAGCTGGAGCAGCGCGACCGGGAGCTGGCCGACGAGCTGGCCGAGGTCGAGGACGCGTGCGAGGTCGAGACGCAGCGGGGGCAGTTCCTCACCCGGCTGGCCGACCGGGCCGGCGGCACGTACGCCCGCGCGCTGGCCTCCGGTGACGCCGCCCCGACCGACGTGGCCGCCTTCGCCGACTCGGTGGCGGGCCAGCTCGCCGACTCCCAGCGCCGCCGTCGTGCCTTGGCCCGGCGGCGTACCGACCTGACCGAGGAGCTGGCGGCCGTCAAGCGGCAGCTGGACGCCACGCGCGGCAAGCGGAAGCCGGACCAGCTGGTCGCCGAGGTGACCGTGTCGGTGGACGCCGACGACGACGAGCTGGACCTGGAGCTGAGCTACCTGGTCGACGGTGCCCGCTGGCAGCCCTCCTACGACCTGCGGCTGGTCGACGACACCATGACCGTCACCTGGTTCGGGCTGGTCAGCCAGGACACCGGCGAGGACTGGCCGGAGTGCGTGCTCGAACTCTCGACGGCCCGGCCGGCGGCGGCGACCCGCGTACCCGAACTGACGCCCTGGTACCTCGACCGGGCCCGGCCGCTGCCGCCGCCGATGCCGATGGCGGCGTCGGCGAGCTTCGGCGCGATGCCGCCGCCCCCGGCGCCCGGCGCGGCGCCCTCCGGCGCGGTGGCCCGGTCCGCCCCGCCACGCGCCGAGGTGCGGCAGAGCGCGGCCACGGTCGAGCAGGGCGTCGCGGCGGCCACCTACCGGCCGGCGCGCCCGGTCGCGGTGCCGGCGGACGGCAGCGCCCACCGGGCCACCATCGCCGTGCTGGAGCTGCCGGCCCAGCTGGACCACGTGACCGTGCCGGTCCGCGCGACCGAGGCGCACCTGCGTGCCACGGTCCGCAACACCTCGCCGCACACGCTGCTCCCCGGCCCGGCGGCGGTCTTCCACGGCGCCGACTTCGTCGCGGCCACCCGGCTGCCGACGTGGGCGCCCGGTGAGGAGACCGAGCTGGCGCTCGGGGTGGACGACCGGGTCCGGGTGGAGCGGAAACTCAGCCGGCGCGCCGAGACCCGGGCCACGCTCGGCTCGACCCGGCGACGGGACGTGGAGTACCGGATCAGCGTCGCCAACCACACGCCCCGGCCGGCGACCGTCGAGGTCCGCGACCAGCTGCCGGTGTCCCGCGACGAGGCGGTGGTCGTGCGGGAACCCACCCTCGTCCCGCCCCCGGCCGAGCGCACGGAGCTGGGCGAGCTGACCTGGCAGCTGCGGCTCGGGCCGGGGGAGAGTGGCGAGATCACCATGGGTTTCCGGGTCGAGCTCGCCAAGGGGGTCGAGCTGGCCGGCTGGCGGGAGTGACCGCTCAGAGGCCACGCCCACGGCAGAGGCGGATCCACCGGTAGCCGTGGCCGGCCACCTTGAGGCGGTCCAGCTTGCCGACCTCGCCGTAGTTGCGGTCGGCGAGGACGTCGATGGGCAGGTCCGCCTCCGGCTCCAGCGTGCTGAGGTCCACCTCGGCGTCGGTGGTGCCGAGGTTGTGCACGAAGACCATCGTGCCGGTCCGCCCGTCGGCCCGGTGCGCCAGCACACCCGGCGGCATCGCCACGTCGATGTGGGTGGTCGAGCCCGAGCCCACCTCGGGGGCCTCGCGGAGCGTACGGATCATCCGCTCGAACCAGGCGAGCAGCGACTTCGGGTCACTGCGCTGGGCGGTCACGTTGACCTTCTCGTACGAGAAGTCGCCCTTGTCGATCACCGGGCGGACCAGCTTCTCCGGGTCGGCCGTGGAGAAGCCGGCGTTCGGCTGGTACGACCACTGCATCGGGGTGCGGATCGCCTCCCGCCCCGGCAGCGACAGATCCTCCCCCATGCCGATCTCCTCGCCGTAGCGCAGCACCGGCGTGCCGCGCAGCGAGAACTGCAGCGCGTACGCCAGCTCGATGCGGCGGCGGTCGTTGCCGAGCATCGGGGCGAGTCGGCGCCGGATGCCCCGGTCGTAGATGCGCATGTTCTCGTCCGGGCCGAACTCCGCGTACACCTGGTTGCGCTGCTCGGCGGTGAGCCGGGAGAGGTCGATCTCGTCGTGGTTGCGCAGGAAGGTGGCCCACTGCCCGCCCTCGGGCAGCGCCGGGGTGTCCCGCAGCGCCTCGATGATCGGCTCCGGGTCCTGCCGGGCCAGGGCCAGCATCAGCCGCCCGTTGAGCATGAAGTCGAAGAGCATGTGCAGCCGGTTGCCCGAGCCGCCGCTGTCGGCGAAGAAGGTCGGCAGCTGGTCGGGCTCGACGTTGGCCTCGGCGAGCAGGACGGCGTCGCCCCGGCGCCACTGCACGTGCTGGCGCAGCTCGGTGAGGAACTCGAAGTCCTTCGGCGAGTTCGGGTTGCCCGGCTCGGTCAGCTCGATGATGAACGGCACCGCGTCCATCCGGAAGCCGGAGACGCCGAGCTGGAGCCAGAACGAGACGATCTTCTTGATCTCCTCGCGGACCGCCGGGTTCGTGAAGTTCAGGTCCGGCTGGAACTTGTAGAACCGGTGGTAGTACCAGGCCTTGGCGGTCCGGTCGTAGCTCCACGTCTCGTGCTGCTCGCCGGGGAAGACCATGCCCTGGTGCCGGTCGCTCGGCTCGTGGTCGGACCAGACGTACCAGTCCCGGTACGGCGAGTCGGGCGAGGAGCGGGCGGACTGGAACCACGGGTGCTCGTCCGAGGTGTGGTTCACGACCAGGTCGATGATCACCCGGATGCCGCGGTTCTGCGCCTGGTGCAGCAGCTCGGCGAAGTCGCCCAGGGTGCCGAAGCGCGGGTCGACGTTGTAGAAGTCGGTCGCGTCGTAGCCGTCGTCCCGGTTGGGCGACGGGTGGATGGGGTGCAGCCAGAGGCAGGTCACGCCCAGCCGGGCGAGGTAGTCCAGCCGGCCGATGAGCCCCCGGATGTCACCGACCCCGTCGCCGTCGGAGTCCGCGTACGTGTCGATGTCGAGGCAGTAGACGACCGCCTCCGAGTACCACCTGTCAGCCATGCCTGGCTAATGTCTCCGATCCCAACGTCCGGCAAACGCCGACGTCGGCCCGGCGGCCCACGCAGGCGCCGGTCGCGCCGGTCGCGCCACCTCGCGGGCCGGCGGTACGGTCGCCGGCATGGGCAACGCGGAGCGGACGGTCGACTGGGCCGAGGGTGAGTGGTGCAACGAGCCGGTGCGGGTCGAGAGCGGACGGGCGGGCGAGCTGCTGGTGCAGCCGGCCGAGGGCAGCGACCTGTGGCGGCACACCTCGTACGGCTTCGTCCACGACGACGCCCCGGCGCTGCTCGCGCCGCTGCCCGTCGGCGAGGCGGTGGAGGTGGCCTTCGTCCTCGACTACGGCGAGCAGTTCGACCAGGCCGGCGTGCTGGTGCGGGTGGACGAGCAGAACTGGGTCAAGGCGGGGGTCGAGGTCAGCGACGGCCAGCCGCAGGTCGGCGCCGTGGTGACCCGGGAGGTCTCCGACTGGTCGGTCGCCCCGGTGCCGCTGTGGGCCGGGCGGGAGGTGACCGTCCGGGTCAGCCGCGGCCGGGACGCGCTCACCGTACGGGCCCGCTCCGACGACGAGCCGTGGCGGCTGGTCCGGCTCGCCCCGCTGGCGCCGGAGGCGGTGGCGACAGCCGGGCCGTACTGCTGCTCCCCCACCCGGGCGGACCTGCGGGTCCGGTTCACCGGCTGGCGGCGGGGGCCGGCCGACGCGGCGCTGCACCCGGAGGGCTGACGGCGCTGCACCCGGAGGGCTGAACCGGGTGGCCCGACTCACGGGCAGGTGTGACGGCCGGGCCGAAGGGTAGAGGAATCTGATCCGCACCCCGCCGAAAGGATCGCGATGGCACTCGCCGAGAACGTCGACCCGACCGAACTCGGCGGCCTGACCGGGTGGGTGGCGGGAGTGATCGACGCCGCCGGCGCCATCGGGGTGGCCCTGCTCGTCGCCCTGGAGAGCATCGTCCCGCCGATCCCGAGCGAGATCGTCCTGGCGATGGCCGGCTACCTGGCCAGCGAGGGACGGTTCAACGTCGTCCTGGTGGGGCTCGCCGCCACCGCCGGTTCCCTGGCCGGGGCACTCGTCCTCTACTGGCTGGGCGCGGCCGCCGGGGAGGACCGGCTCAAGCGTTGGCTCGACCGGCTGCCCCTGGTCGACCTCGACGACCTGGAGCGGGCCGACCGCTGGTTCGAGCGGCACGGCCGCTGGGCGGTGCTCTTCGGCCGGATGATGCCGGTGGTACGCAGCCTGATCTCCATCCCCGCCGGGGCCAACCGGATGCCGCTGCCGGAGTTCATCGCGTTCACCACGCTGGGCAGCGGCATCTGGAACGCGCTCTTCGTCGGCCTGGGATACGCGCTCGGCTCCCGCTGGCAGCAGATCGAGCAGTACAGCAAGTGGTTCGACTACGGCATCATCGCCATCTTCGTCGTGATGATCGGCTTGTGGGCGGTCAAGAAGACCCGTCGCCGCCGCGCCCGCCAGTAGAGGACGAGTGCCCCGGCCAGGGAACCGGCGGTGGCGGCGAGCCCCACCAGGACGACG
>NZ_JBPQTK010000213.1:0-5712 GCF_051386315.1 Micromonospora sp. URMC 107 | reverse complement strand
GGGTACGCCCGCGCCATGAGTCACCCGGCCCGTCGCCCCGCCGCCCGACCCCGCCCCGCCGCCCCGCTGCGTCCCGCCCGACCGGGCGACGCCCGCCTCGGCAACCGAGGTGGCGCGCGATGACCGGCGGGGCACGGCGGTTCGCGTTCCGCTTCGACCCGGTATTCCGCCCGGCCCTCGCGCTGGTCGGCGTCCGGCCTGCGACCGCCTGGGTCGGCCTCGACGGGGCCGAGCTGGAGGTCCGGTTCGGCCCGTGGCTGCTGCGTACCGCCCGGCGCAACGTCGTCGGCGTCGCGCCGAGCGGGCCGTACCGCTGGTGGCGGGGGATCGGCGTGCGCCTCTCGCTGGCCGACACCGGCGTCACCTTCGCCAGCAGCACCGCCGCCGGGCTCTGCCTCCGCTTCGCCGAGCCGGTGCCCGCGCTGCTGCCCGGCGGGTGGCTCCGGCACCCCGGGGCGACGGTCACCGTGGCCGACCCCGACGCCCTGGCCCGGGCGCTGGCCGCGCGCGACGGCGACTGAGTCGTCCCGGCTTCACCGTTCCGGCGGGTCGCCGGCCGGCGACCGCCTACGGTCGGGTCAGGACCGCCGAGGGTGGAGACGGGACATGCGTGACGAGCACGGGCCGAGGTCGCGGCGCACGCGTGGTCGCCGGCCGCCGCCCGCCGGCCCGCCACGGGCCCTGCGCGCCGCCCGGGACCCGACCCGTCCCGGCGACCGCGCCGGGCGCCCGGTCGCCGTCCCGGAGGCGCAGGCCAGCCCCGCCCGGCCCGCCGCGCCGCTGAGCCCGGTGCGGCGGTGGCTGTTCGCGCACCGGGTGCCGCCGCTCGGCCCCGAGGCGGTGGAGGGGCAGGCCCGCTCGCACCCGTGGTGGCAGGTCATGTGCCTGACCGGGGTGGACTACTTCTCCACCCTGTCGTACCTGCCCGGGATCGCGGCGGTGGCCGCCGGGGCGCTCTCCCCGCTGGCCACCCTCCTCATCGTCGCGCTGACGCTGTTCGGCATGCTGCCCATGTACCGCAGGGTGGCCCGGGAGAGCCCGCACGGGCAGGGCTCGGTGGCGATGCTGGAACGGCTGCTGCCGTTCTGGCGCGGCAAGATCTTCGTGCTGGTCCTGCTCGGCTTCGTGGCCACCTCCTGGATCATCACGATCACCCTCTCCTCGGCCGACGCCACCGTGCACCTGCTGGAGAATCCGCACGTGCCCGAGGGCGTCGGCGGCACGGGCGTCGCGGTCGGCGTCACCGTCGTACTGCTGCTCGTCCTCGGCGGGGTCTTCCTGCTCGGCTTCCGCGAGGCGGTCGCGGTGGCCGTCCCGCTGGTCGTGGTCTTCCTGGTCCTGAACGCGCTGATCGTGGCGGACGGGCTGGTCGCGATCGCGACGGACCCGGGGACGCTGGCGGACTGGACGGCCACGCTGAGCGTCGGTGGCGGCCCCGGCGAGGTGGCGGTGACCGCCGTGCTGGCGTTCCCGCTGCTGGTGCTGGGGCTCTCCGGCTTCGAGACCGGGGTGAGCATGATGCCGCTGGTGGGCGGCGCGGGCGCGGACCGCGAGGCACGGCTGGCGGCACGGATCCGCAACACCCGCCGGCTGCTCACCACCGCCGCGCTGGTGATGTCGGTGTACCTGGTCTCGACCACCCTCGTCACCACGGTGCTCATCCCGGCCCGGGAGTTCGCGCCGGGCGGAGCCGCGAACGGCCGGGCGCTGGCGTACCTCGCCCACGAGCGCCTCGGCGAGGCCTTCGGCACCGTCTACGACGTCAGCAGCGCGCTGATCCTCTGGTTCGCCGGCGCCTCCGCGATGGCCGGCTTGATCAACATCGTGCCCCGCTACCTGCCCACCTACGGCATGGCGCCGGAGTGGGCCCGGGCCGTCCGGCCGGTCGTGATCGTCTACACGGTGGTCAGCGTCGCGATCACCCTGGTGTTCCGGGCCGACGTCAACGACCAGGCCGGGGCGTACGCCACCGGGATCCTCGCCATGATGGTCTCCGCCGCCGTGGCGGTGACCATCGCCGCGGCCCGTCGCCGGGAGCGCGTCGCGGCCGGCGGCTTCGCCGTGCTCACCCTGGTCCTGCTGTACGCCCTCGCCGAGAACGTCATCGCGAAGCCGGACGGCATCGCCATCTCCGCGCTGTTCGTCCTCGGCATCGTCGTGGTCTCGCTGGTCTCGCGGGTGACCCGGACCACCGAGCTGCGCACGGAGCGGATCGAGTTCGACGAGCCGGCCCGCCGGTTCATCGCCGAGTCGCTGGCGCACGACGGCCGGCTGCACCTGATCGCCCACAAGCGGGCGGCCGGCGCGGTCAAGGAGTACACGCTCAAGGAGCGGGCGCAGCGCGGGATGAACCCCGTGCCCGGCGAGGGCGACATCCTCTTCCTGGAGATCGACGTCGTCGACCCGTCGGAGTTCAGCCAGGTGCTGCGGGTGCGCGGCGTGCAGGTGGGCGGCTTCCGGGTGCTGCGGGCCGGCAGCCCGGCGGTGCCCAACGCCATCGCGGCGATTCTGCTGGCGCTGCGTGACGCCACCGGCGTACGCCCGCACGCGCACTTCGAGTGGTCGGAGGGTAACCCCCTCGGGCACCTGCTGCGCTACCTCATCCTCGGCCGCGGCGACACCCCGCCCGTGGTACGGGAGATCATCCGCAAGTCGGAGCCGGACCCCGCCCGCCGGCCCGGTATCCACGTCGGCGGCTGACCCGGGCTCGCATTGCGGTCCGGGCGGGCCGCGCCCGATCGCGCCCGTCAAGGTGAATAGTACCTTTATTCATGTTCGACGGACTTGCCCGTTTCGCGGTCGTATCGTGGGCCTTCGGCGGCTGTCGTGACGTCAGCCGCCCCGCGTCCCGTTCGACGCGGTCGGATCACGCACGCGCGAGAGGCAGGGAAGCCTGATGACGACGTATCAAGGGGGCCGGCGGGCGGCACCACCCAGGCGGCGGTCGCGGTGGTTCTTAGCCGGCGGCCTCGTGGCGGGCAGCCTGGTGGCCGGGGCGGCCGGGCTGACGGGGGTGGCCGCCGACCGGGAGCTGCCCGCCGCCGCCGACCCGCCGTCGCTGGCGCTGCTGGCCGACGACAGCTCGGCCGAGCGCGACCTCGGCGAGGCCGTCGAGGACCGGGACCACGCCCGCGAGGAACGGCGCGGCGGCAAGCCGGACGGCCGCTCCGGCCGCCCGGGCCAGGGGCACCGCACGGAGATCCCGGTGCCGTGCGACCCGGCGAAGCTGATCTCGGCGCTGGTCCGGGCCAACGCCGACGGCGGTGCCGACCTGCGGCTGGCGTCGCAGTGCACGTACGAGCTCACCCACGCCTTCCAGCAGCCCGACGACTACGACGGCGGGATCCGCGACGCCCGGGAGGCCGCCGACAGCGCGGAGAACCCCGGCGACGCCGAGGCGCCCCCGCGCGACCCACGGCACGACCGCGCCGGGCTGCCCGTCATCTACCACCCGATCTCCATCCGGGGCGAGGGCGCCACCATCGTCCGGGACGTGCACGCCGAGGCGTTCCGGTTCTTCACCGTGCGCGACGGCGGCGAGCTGACGCTCTCCGACGTGGTGCTCCGCAACGGCCTCTCGGCCGCCGAGGGCGGCAGCATCCACGTCGTGCACGGCGCATCCGCCGTGGTCGAGCGCACCACGATCGTCGACAGCACCTCCCTCTCGGCGGAGGGGGGCGGCGGCGGGATCTTCAACGACGGCCACCTGGTGGTCAAGGGGAGCACGTTCGTCGACAACCACGCCGCCGGCACCGCGGGCAAGGGCGGGGGCCTGCTCAACGGTGGCGTGCTGAGCCTGGAAGCCTCGCGGTTCCGGGGCAACAGCGCCGTCGCGTACGGCGGCGGCTTCGCCAACTACCGGGGCGCGGCCGAGGTGCACTCGAGCACCTTCGCGCGCAACAACGCGGCGCAGGGCGGCGGCATCGCGAGCTTCTCGGCCCGTACCCGGGTCGCCGACACGAAGGTGGTGGGCAACACCGCCCAGACCGGCGGCGGCATCGCCAACTCGGACGCGCTGATCTTCCTGCGCGGCCTGGAGGTGCGCGACAACACCGCCACGGGCAACGGCGGCGGCATCTCCACCTTCCAGGGCCTGGTCCCGCTCGACGACAGCGTCGTCTCGGGCAACACGGCGCGGGGCTCCGGCGGCGGGATCCACGCCCAGAAGTCGAACCTCCTGGTGCGCCACAGCGAGGTCGACCGCAACCACGCCGTCGGCGCGACGTCCACGGGCGGCGGCATCTTCGCGTCGCTGGGCCAGGTCTCCCTCTACTCCAGCCAGGTCACCGGCAACGTCGCCACCGCGCGGCCGGGCGGCCTCTTCGTCGACAAGGCCCGGGTCAAGGTCGACGACGAGACCGACATCATCGACAACGAGCCCACCAACTGCGAGGGCAGCAGGGTACCGGTCCCGAACTGCTTCCGCTGACCGTCGGGGGGGCGTCCCGGCCCGACCCGGGGGCGCGTCCGACCCCGCCAGCCGATCATCCTGATCGCGGCGGCGGGGCCCGGACGCGCCCCCTGTGCGTCGTGGGCGTGCGCCCTTCCCCGTGCGTCCTGGGCGTGCGATTCCCTGTGCGTCGTCGGCGACCGCCGCGCGTCGTGCACCGTCGGTCCGCCCGCCATGCCTGCCCGCGTTCCGCCGACGAGCACCGCGCCCGCGTCCCGAGGGCGCGCCCGGCGTTCTGCGGCACGATGTGGTCGTAGCCGGCCTCGAGGTAGGGGCGGACGGCCGCCACGTGCGCCTGCGGGTCCGGCCCGACGGAGAAGAGCTCCCGCACGTGCCGCTCCTCGACGTACGCGCTGGCGGCGTCGAAGTTGCCCGGGTTCGGCAGCTCGCTCATCACCTTCCAGCCGGTCACCATTCACCGGCTGGTCTCCAGCACCGCCCGTACGGCCTGCTCCCCTTCGGTGGCCCAGGCCATCGGCACCTCCGAGCCACGGGTGGAAGTGCTCGCTCATCTCGACGAAGTCGAAGCCCGCCTGCTCGGCCCGGACGGCCTGGCGCCTCCGAGGCGAGCTGGTAGCCGATCCTCACCCCGGTGCTCCCGTTCCGTGCGGCGCGCTGCGCAACGCCGGTTCCCGCCGCCCGGCCCGACAAACGTCGGGTCGTGGGCGGCGGGGCCAAGGCGCGGGCACCGAGAACCCCAGCCTCCTAGGATGCCGTACGTGATGTGGCGCACCGCCGCGAGGTTCGGACCGCCGGCAGTGCTCCAAACGCGCCCGGGCGTCTCGTCGGACCGGCCCTCGGCGGCCGAGGTCGCGGCCCGACCGCACCCCGCTGGAGGGGAGGCGGGGGAGGCGGCGCGGCGTCCCCGGACACGGAGCGGCCCGCGCCCCCGAAAGGGCGCGGGCCGGAGGACGGGGGTCCTACTTGGACGGCTGGGGCAGTGCGCAGTCGACCTTCGGGTTGGCGCCGATGTAGTTCAGCGGCCCGGCCACGATGGTCACCAGGATCGTGCCGGCCTCGGCACAGTTCGTGTCGTCACCGCTGTAGTAGCCACGCTGCCCGGCGGCGACCGCGCCGATGATCAGCCAGATGACGACCAGGACTCCGAATATCGACGTGCCGCGCATCGCTGCCTCCGCAATGGTGTGGTGGATCGAGGTGCTGGGCGTTGTACCCATTCGCGATGAACGGCTAACGGCGCCGCCGCCCAGGGGCCGGCGCGGCGGACGGTCGACGGGGTGGGGGCGGACGGGTCCGGGGCC
>NZ_JBPQTK010000212.1:0-5723 GCF_051386315.1 Micromonospora sp. URMC 107 | reverse complement strand
GTGGACGGGCCCGGGGGCCACGGGGCCGGCCGGCCGGGGTGGTTCCGGCGCGCCGGGCCAGGGCCCGTCCACCGGGCGGGGTCGTGGGGGCTCGGCCTCGCCGCGACGCACGGGGGGCGCGGCGGCCGGACCGGGACCACGCTGCGGCGGCCCTGCCTGGCCCGGAGGCGTCGGGGCACCCGGACGCGGGCCGGCAGGCGAGGCGGGCTCCACCCCGTCCGGACCCAGCTCGGTGCGCTGCTGCTTCGCCGAGCGCAGGTCGTCGATCCAGCCGAACTCCTCGCCGCTGATGGGCTCCTCGGGCTCGGCCTCGGCCTTGCCCCGCCCCCAGCGGCGACCCTTGGCACGGGAGTCGCGCCGCTCTTCGGGGCCGTCCTCCGGTCGCTCCGAACCACGCGATCTCACTGCTGACCCTCCCCGGCGGTCTCACTGCCGCCCTCTCGTGCCGCGCCGGCGCCGCCCGTGTCCGTCTGTCGGCGGCCGCTGCCCGCCGGTCCGCTTCCGACCGCCACCGGCGCCTCCGTGGGGGCGGCCGGTGCGGGCAGCCCTCGGACGATACGGCGCAGCAGCGGCAGCCGCGCGGCGACCGAGCGCTCGGCGCCGTGCTGGCTGGGCCGGTAGTAGTCGGTGCCGGCGAGGTCGTCGGGAGCGTACTGCTGGGTGACCACGCCGCGCTGGTCGTCGTGCGGGTAGCGGTAGCCGGTCCCGTGCCCCAGACCCTTGGCGCCCGAGTAGTGCGCGTCGCGCAGCCCGCGCGGCACCGGCCCGCCCCGGCCGGCCCGCACGTCGGCGATGGCCGCCCCGATCGCGGTGGTGGCCGAGTTGGACTTCGGTGCGGTGGCGAGGTGGATCACCGCCTGGGCGAGGTTGAGCTGTGCCTCGGGCAGCCCGACGTACTCCACGGCGTGGGCGGCGGCGGTGGCCACGCTCAGCGCGGTCGGGTCGGCCATGCCGACGTCCTCACTGGCGAAGATGACCAGGCGCCGGGCGATGAACCGGGCGTCCTCGCCGGCGACCAGCATCCGGGCCAGCCAGTGCAGCGCGGCGTCCACGTCCGAGCCGCGCATGCTCTTGATGAAGGCGCTGGTCACGTCGTAGTGGGCGTCGCCGGCCCGGTCGTAGCGCACGGCCGCCACGTCGACCGCCTGCTCGGCGGTGGCGAGGTCGATGCGTTCGGCGCCGAGGGCCGTGGCGGAGGCCGCCGCCGCCTCCAGCGCCGTGAGCGCCTTGCGCACGTCGCCGGCCGCGAGGCGTACGAGATGGTCCTCGGCGTCGGTCTCGAGGGTGAGCGCGCCGCCCAGGCCGCGCTCGTCGGCGACCGCGCGGCGCAGCAGGTTGCGCACGGCCGCGTCGTCCAGCGGCTGGAGGGTGAGCAGCACGCACCGCGACAGCAGGGGGGAGATGACCGAGAAGTACGGGTTCTCGGTGGTCGCCGCGAGCAGCGTGACGGTGCGGTCCTCGACGGCGGCGAGCAGCGAATCCTGCTGGGTCTTGCTGAACCGGTGCACCTCGTCGATGAAGAGCACCGTCTGCGGGCCACCGGAGCGGCGCTGGCGGCGGGCGGTCTCGATCACCGCGCGCACGTCCTTCACCCCTGCGGTGAGGGCCGACATGGCGACGAACCGGCGGTCGGTGGCCCGGGCCACCAGGTGCGCGATTGTCGTCTTGCCGCTGCCAGGCGGGCCCCAGAGGATGACCGACATCGGCGCGGTGGCCGAGACGAGTTGGCGCAGCGGGGCACCCGGCGCGAGCAGGTGATCCTGCCCGACCAGCTCGTCGATGCTGCGCGGGCGCATCCGGACGGGCAGCGGCGAGTCCTCCCCCACCGCCGTGAACCCGTCCACGCCGACGGAACCCGCGGGCGTGGGGGGCGCCCCGGCGGGCTCACCGAGGGAGAAGAGTGCGTCGGACTCCATCACGGGAACAGTACAAGGCCCGACCGACGGCGCCGGAAGCGCGCCGTCGAGCCGGGCCCTGGATGATCGTTTGCGGTCAGCCGCGGCCGGGACGCCGGCCCCGGTACCACCGGCCGCCGCCCCCGCCGCCCCCGCCGCGCGGGCCCCTGCCGACCCCGGCCAGGTAGAGGGAGAGCAGCAGCAGGCCGATGAGGACGAGGGTGTTCCAGTTGAACAGGTCCGGAGCACCGAAGTTGGTGTTCAGCAGGTCGATGAGCAGGGCGAAGCCGAAAACGACCGCCGCGAGAATGGCGAGCATGACGTTCCTCCGGTGGGGGTTCCCAGTGGGTCGGCGCGGGATGTACCCAATCGGTCCGCTCGCCAATCTCCACCGTGGAGCGGACCCGTGTCCGACCGGCCCCGGCACCGGTCGGACGACGGGGTCCGCCGGCGGGAGGCCGGACCGCGTCCTAGGCTTGCGGACATGATCATCGCCGACCAGGTCCTGGAGGGTCGGGACGCCATCCTGGCGGCCGCCGGCCACCACCCGTACGCCCGGCACGCGCTCACCCGCGGCGAGCGGCCACGCGGCTGGCGGCGCGGCGACGCGGTGGGCTGGCTGCTGCCGGCGGAGCACGGCCCGGCCGGCGGCGCGATCGGCGCCCCGGGGCCGGCGGTCGAGATCTTCGCCGACCTGGTCGCGCGGGGCGCGCTCCGGCCGGGCCAGTGGCTGCACCTGCCGCGGCTCGACCCGACGGCGCTGCCCGACCGGCTGGCCGTGGCCCGGCACGACGAGTGGGACTTCCTCTGGACCAGGGCCGCGCCGCCGCGCCAGCCCGACGAGGAACGGGTGGTCCGGCTCACCGAGGCCGACCACCCGGCGCTGACCGCCCTTATCGACGAGTCGTTCCCCACCACCACCTCGCGCCCGGGCGACCCGAGGATCGTCGACTGGTACGGCATCTGCGACGGCGACCGGATCGTCGCCTGCGGCGCCGACCGCAGCCGGGGCGACATCGGCTTCCTCGCCGGCCTGACCGTCGCCCCCGACCGGCGCGGCCGGGGGTTGGGGGCGGCGCTGACCGCCGCGATGACCCGGGCCCTGCTCGCCCGCCACGACACCGTGGCGCTCGGCGTCTACAGCGTCAACGTGGGGGCGATCCGGCTCTACCGGCGGCTCGGCTTCACCGGCGGCCTGACCCGCAGCTCGGTGCGCCTCGGCTGAGCCCTCGCCGCGGGACGGTCGACCGATGTACCGACGGTCACCTCGACGGGGGCAGCACCGCCGGCTCCGGCTCCGGCGCCTCCGCGCCGAACCGGCCCGGCTCGGCCGTCGGATCGGTGGCCGGGTCGGTGGCAATGGCGGAGCCGGTCCGTCGGCCCGCCCGCCAGGCGGGCAGGTAGAGCGGCGCGGCGACGGCCAGCACCACGGCGCCGACCAGCATGGCGACGGTGACGCTGACCGAGTCGGCGAGTGCGGTGAGCACGATGGCGCCGACCGCGAACCCGGGCTGCCCCATCATGGAGTTGAGCGAGATCACGCTGGTCCGGTACGGGCCGTCGACCTGCCGGTGCAGCAGCCCCATGTGCAGCGGGTTGGACGCGCCGTGCACGGTGTAGCAGGCCAGGTAGGCGACCAGCACCCCGACCGGGCCGGCCAGCAGGCCCATCCCGACGATCGTCGCTCCCTGCACGATCCGCAGCAGGGCTGCGCTCGGTGCGGCCCCCAGCCAGCGCAGCAGCAGCGGGGTGAGCGCCGCGCCGGCCGCACCGGCGAGCCAGGCCGCCGAGCTGGCCGGCCCCAGCAGCGCCGCCGCCCGGTCCGGGTCACCGACCACCTCGGCCAGCCGGACCGGCAGCAGCGACTCGAAGGTGACCATGCCGAAGCCCCAGAACAGCTCCACGCAGACCAGGGCGAGCAGCACCCGGGAGCGGCGCAGCAACCCGAACGCCTGCCCGACCATCCGGGGCGCCTCGGCGACCGACGCCCGCAGCGCGCCGGCGCCGCTGCCCGGGCGGACCTCGACCAGCAGCACCAGCAGGGCGACCAGGGCCACCGCCTGGAGCGCGATCGCGACCAGCACCGGCACGGTCAGCGCGCTGACCGGCCCGACCGGCCCCAGCGCGACCAGGCCGCCGCCGAGCAGGGCGCCCGCGCCCATGGCGACGCCGACGACCGTGCCGGCGTGGCCGAGGCCCGGCTCGTAGCGGGCGTCCGGGTCGGCGGCGAGGGTGGCGTCGACGTACCAGGCCTCCATCGGGCCGCTGTCGAGCGCCCGGAAGACGCCCTGCAACGCCCAGACCAGGAAGAAGAGCGCGAACGAGTCCGCCACGGCGAAGAGCGCGAGCGAGCCGAGGTTGACCAGCCACGCCACCACCAGGACCGGACGGCGGCCGAGGGCGTCGGCGAGGCCGCCGGTGGGCAGTTCCAGCGCCAGCACGACCAGGCCCTGGGCGACGGTGACCAGCCCGATCTCGGACAGCGTCAGGCCGCGCTCCTGCATGAGCAGGATCATCACCGGGACCATCAGCCCGGTGGGCAGCCAGCGAAGCCCGTGCAGCAGCAGGAAGCGGCGCCGGACCTGGCGTACGGACAGTGCGCTCACCGCCCCTGCTCCACCCGGGGGAAGGCGGCCAGGAAGACGAGCACCGACTCCGCCTCCGGCTCGTCGGGCACCGGTTCGTCGCGGTAGCGCTGGAACAGCTGCCACACCTCGTCGTTGAGGGCCCGCAGGCGCGCCGGGCCGAGCGTCAGCAGCATGTCGCTCATGCCGGCGGCGTCGCGCCATTCGCGGGAGTAGCCGTGCTCGACGGCCATCCAGCGCTCGGCCTGCTCGGCCAGCAGCCGCGCCTGGTCGGCCTGGATCCACTGCACGGCCGCCCGGGCGTCCGGGTCGTCGTCGAAGTCGGTCGGCTCGAAGTTGCTGATGTCGTGCGCCGCCTGCCACCACCGCTGCCGGCCGGTGCCCCGGTCGGGGTCCTCCGTCACCAGCCCCACCTCGGCGAGCTGGCGCAGGTGGTAGCTGGTCGCCCCGGTGTTGGTGTCCAGCTTCCCGGCCAGCGCGGTCGCGGTCGCGGGGCCGTCCGCGCGCAGCGTGCCGAGCAGCCGCATCCGCAGCGGATGGGCGAGGGTGCGCACCTGCCGGGCGTCCAGGTGGACGGTGCGCGGGGCGGTCGGTCGCTCGTTCTCCATGAACACACAATACTTGTGCACATATTGGTTGCACAATAGTTGTGCACAAAAGATGTGCAGCGGCGATGGCCGGTGGCCGGGCGGCTCAGGAAGCGAACAGCTCGCGGACGCCGCGCAGGCGCGTCGGCAGCAGGGCGGCGGCGCGGGACGAGTCGAGGCGCACCTGCACGGGGCGGACGAGGCGCGAGGCGGCGACGGTGGTGGTCTTCAGCCCGGCCGGGTCGAGGCCGAACCGCGCCGCCACCAGCAGCCCCAGCTCGGCCCGGCTCACCGCGTCCGGGCCGGCCACGTTGAGCGTGCCGGCGTACCGGCTGTCCACCAGGTCGAGCACGGCGGCCGCCAGATCGGCGACGTGCACCGGGCAGCGGATGTCGTCGGTGTACAGGGCGGCCCGCCCCGCGAGGGCGTCGAGACAGAGCCGGATCTGGTTGCTGCGCTCGTCGCCCACGATCAGCGAGGTGCGCACCAGCGCCGCGCCCGGGTCGATCGCCCGCACGGCGGTCTCCGCCGCCGCCTTCGCCGCCCCGTACGCGAAGACCGGGCTCGGTGGCTCGTCGTCGGCGTACGGCTCGGGGCGGCCGGCGTGCAGCGCGTCGCTGGACAGGTGCACCAGCCGCGCACCCGCCTCGGCGGCG
>NZ_JBPQTK010000211.1:0-5751 GCF_051386315.1 Micromonospora sp. URMC 107 | reverse complement strand
GCCCCGGACCGGCGAGCACGACCACGGCGGCCTGGTCCGGGGCCGGTTCGGCGGCCGGCACCGCGGGGCGGGCATGGCCGGAGGCGGCCCCGGCGCGGGCGGCCCGGGCAGGACCGTCGGCCCGGGTGCCGGCGGCACGGGCCGGGCCGGCGGGACCGTCGGCCCGGGTGACGGCGGCACGGGCAGGGCCGGCGGGACCGACGGCGCGGATGACGTCGTCGGCACGGGCGACGGGCGCGGGGCAGGGGCAGTCCGGCCAGCCGGCGGGCCGCGGCGGGGCGGGGGCCGCCAGCGTCTCGGACGCCCCGCCGAGCGGCGCGGCGGGGAACGCCCCGGCGCCGGCGGTGAACGCGACCGCGACCGCCAGGCCGGTCAGCAGTCGCGCGGCCCACCGCGCCACCCACCACAAGGGACAGGTGAGCGCGACGGTAGCCACGCGATCACGCTACCGCCGGGTCCGCCGGCCCGCACCGCCACCGGGCGTGTCGGCCCGCGCCGCACCGGGCAGGCTGGAGACACCCGCCCCGGTGGCGCGGGTCGCCGCACGGCGGTGGACGCCCGGGTGGCCGGGACCGTCAGCGCGAGTCGACGTACGCCGATCGGCGGTCGGGCTGCGGGTCGGCGGGCCGGGGGCGCGGCACGGCGTTGCCCCGCTCCCCCGGCGGCGGCGCGGGGCCGCCGGGGGCCTCCCCGGCGCCGTCGCCGCCCCGCGGCGTCGCCCGGGCCGGCCTGCGCGGGGTGAGCAGCCGCATCATCGGCGTCTCGACGAAGCGGTGCAACAGGCCGGCCAGGGCCAGGTTGACCAGCAGGAAACCGAGCACCACCGCCAGCCCCCACCAGCCGGGGAAGCCGACGCCCCAGTCGCCGCTGAGCCGCAGAACAGTGATCATGACCAGGACGTGCACCAGGTAGAAGGCGAAGGAGACCTCGCCGAGCCACACCATGGGGCGGGAGCGCCACGGCGAGCGCCGACCGCGCACGTCCGCGTCCGCCGCCGCGGCGATCACGAGGATGTACGCCACCGAGAGCAACGCCGCCCACAGTTCGGCGCGGACCCACTGGGCGGCGACCACCCAGGTCGCCACGAAGACCAGGCTGGCCAGCGGCAGGCCCGGCCCCCGCCACCGGCCACGCCGCATCAGCTCGGCGGCGGCCACGCCCATCCAGAACTCCAGCGACCGTACGGGCGGGAAGACCTGGGTGAACCACCAGCGACTCTCCTCCGGCACCAGGGCCTGGGCCGGCCAGAGCGCCAGGATCAGCAGCGGCACCGCGACCACGACGGCCCACAGCGCCCACGGCCTGGCCCGGCGGATCAGGGGCAGCGCCAGCGGCAGGCAGAGGTAGAAGAAGAACTCGCAGGACAGCGACCAGCTGACCGTGTTGATGCTGTAGAAGTGGCCCGGCCGGGGGTCCCAGGCCTGGAGGAGGAACAGGTTCTCCACCGCGACGGCCGGGTCCACGGGGTCGGCGAGCCAGGCCGCGACCGCCAGGGCCGCGGCCCACAGCACGACGTGGCTCGGCCAGATCTTGGCCACCCGGCGGCGCCAGAACGCCCGACGGGTGTCGCTGGGGCGCGCCGACCAGACCAGCACGAAGCCGCTGAGAATGAAGAAGAACTGCACGCCGGAGAGGCCGAGGGCGAAGGCCCAGTCCACGACGGCCTTGTGGCCGGGCTCGACGATGATGCCCATCGTCGCGACGTGGAAGCCGAAGACGAGCAGGGCGGCGACCCAGCGCAGCCCGGTCAGCGACGGCAGGCGGTTCGCCGAGGACGCGGGCCGGGAGGCCGGCGCGACGGTCGCGACGTCCGTCATGCCGGCATCCCGACGATCCGCAGGGTCACCAGCACGTACGTCTCCTCCTCGGCCCCGTCGTCGGCAGCCCCGGAGGGCGCCTGTGGCGGTCCGCCGCGCGACGCCGCCCGCCGGGCACCCTACCCGCCGGACCTGAGGCTCTGTGCCGTCCCGCCCGTGAGTGCCCGTTCTGCTCCGTCGGGGAGCGCCTGTTCCTCCCGTTCCCGGCGACCGTTCCGTCCCTTTCTGTGACGGCGGTGACACGTGTCCGGTCCACACCCGAGCGGTGGCTAGTATTCCGGGACCCGGAGGTGACGAGAGGCGGGACAAATGCACCAGCGGATCCTGATGCGGGCGAAGAAGGGCCCATTCGACGTCTACTCGCCGGAGGAGACGTACGAGCGAAACTGGATCGGCGAGAACAACGGCAACCTCGTCTTCAGCCACGCCGCCCACAAGCTCCTGCGCACCGCCACCGCCGAGATCACCTCGACCGAGTTCAGGGTCAATCCGCGCGAAGCCGACATGATCAACGAGAAGTACGACGTCTACGTCGTACCGCTCGCCAACGCCTTCCGACGCAGCTACGCCCACCGCGTCGAGGCCATGACGAAACTCATCGAGCAGCTGAAGATCCCGGTCGTGGTGCTCGGGGTCGGCGTGCAGACCGACGTCAACGGCGACCGGGAGTACCTCCGCCCGATCGACGACGTCGTGACCCGGTTCGTACGGGCCGTCCTCGACCGCTCGCACAGCATCGGCGTCCGGGGCGAGATCACCCGGGACTACCTGCGCACCCTGGGCTTCTCCGCCGTCGACGTGATCGGCTGCCCGTCGATGTTCCTGCACGGCGACAGCCTGCGGGTGGAGAAGAGGAAGGCGGCGCTGGAGCCGGACGACAGGCTCGCGCTCACCGTCTCACCGTACGTCACGTCGATGGCGGAGATCATCGCCCGGCACCAGGAGCGGTACCCGAACCTGCGCTACCTGCCCCAGGACCTCAAGACGCTCGGCACGCTGCTCTACGGCGACGCCCCCGCGGAACGGGGCAAGTCCAGCAAGATCCCGGTCCACACCTCGCACCCGCTGTTCACCGAGGACAAGGTGCGGATGTTCGTCGACCCCTGGACCTGGATGGACTACCTCTCCGGGTTCGAGTTCGCGTTCGGCACCCGGATCCACGGCACCATCACCGCGCTGGTCTCCGGCACGCCCGGCTACCTGTTCGCGCACGACTCGCGCACCCTGGAGCTCGCCCGGTACTTCGACATCCCGCACCGGGTGATGCGGGACGTGCCGGCCGACATCGACGCCGCCCAGCTCTACGAGGAGGCGGACTACACGGCGCTCAACGACGGGCACAAGTCGCGCTACGAGACGATGCTGGCCTTCCTCGCCAAGCACGAGCTCGGCAACGCCTTCGCCGACGGCGACAGCGCGGCCCGGTTCGACGCGCAGGTCAGGTCCACCACCTTCCCGCCCGCCGTACGCCCGGCCGCCGCGACCTCCCCCGACGTGCTGCTGGAGCGGATCCAGTGGCTGCGCGACCGCAACGCCGAGCTGCGCAAGGAGACGGAGGCGCTGCGCGGGCAGCGGCTGCAGACCCGCGTCAAGCAGGTGATCGGCGGCCGGGTGCGCCGGATGCTGAACCGCTGAGGCGGCGTCCGCACCGCCCGGCCGGGAGCTGAGCCGCCGCGCCCGTCCCGTCCCGGGCGGGCGCGCGCAGACTCGCGGCCGCCCGGCACACCGCTTCCGTACACCTGTACCAACATGGCGGGTACGCTGGGCGGATGACCGGGGCCGCCTACCAGCCGTCGATGCTCGACCTCACCGCCGCCGCACCGTCGCTGAGCCCGCTGGCCGGCCGGCTGCGCCGGCACCCGCTCACCCACGGCGCGTGGGTCGACCATCTCCCCGGCTGGGTCGCCGGCTCCGACCAGGTCTTCGACGTCCTGCTGCGGGACGTCCCCTGGCGGGCCGAGCGCCGCACGATGTACGACGCCGAGGTCGACGTGCCCAGGCTGCTCTGCTGGTACGCCGGGCACCGCCCGCTGCCGCACCCGCTGCTCACGGAGGCGCGCACCGCCCTCACCCGGTACTACGCCCCCGAGCTCGGCGAGCCCTTCGTCACCGCCGGCATGTGCCTCTACCGCTCCGGCCGCGACAGCGTCGCCTGGCACGGCGACACCCAGGGCCGCTCCGCGCACACCGACACCATGGTCGCCATCGTCTCGTTCGGCTCGCCGCGCGCGCTGCTGCTGCGGCCCCGCGGCGGCGGTGACAGCCTGCGCTTCCCGCTCGGTCACGGCGACCTCGTGGTGATGGGCGGCTCCTGCCAGCGCACCTGGGAGCACGCCGTGCCCAAGACCACCCGACCCGTCGGGCCCCGGGTCAGCGTCCAGTTCCGCCCCGCCGGCGTCGCCTGACCCACCCGACCGGGCGGCAACCGGTCGCGGGCCGGCACGGCTCCGCCCGGGCCACCGACCGGGCACGCCGGGCCACCGGCCGGACCGGTTCCGGGGCCACCGGCCGGACCGTGCCCGGGCCACCGGCCGGACCGCGCCGGGGCTCTGCTAGAAACGACTCCTGGGTTTCACCTGCGCCCCCGTCACCTCTTGCCGACGCGAAGGGCGTTCCATGACCCAGTCCTCCACCGAGCCGCGCTCCCGTTGGTCCGCGTGGGCGGTCCACGGCGACGGCCGGTCCATCCGCCCCGGCGACGTGGTCCACCCCGGCGAACGCCTCTCCTGGCCGCGCACCCTCGGCGTCGGCGTGCAGCACGTCGTGGCCATGTTCGGCGCCACCTTCACGGTGCCGCTGATCACCGGTTTCCCGCCCGCCACCACGCTCTTCTTCTCCGGGCTCGGCACGCTGCTGTTCCTGCTGATCACCGGCAACCGGCTGCCCTCGTACCTCGGCTCGTCCTTCGCCTTCATCGCGCCGGTGCTGGCGGCCAAGGCCGGCGGGGACATCGGCCCGGCGCTCGGCGGCATCGTCGTCGCCGGCGCGGCGCTGGCCGCCGTCGGGCTGGTCGTCCAGCTCGCCGGGTCACGCTGGATCGACGCGCTGATGCCGCCCGTGGTCACCGGGGCGATCGTCGCGCTGATCGGCCTGAATCTCGCCCCGGTCGCCTGGGACGGCGGCGGGAGCGGCACCGGCGTGAAGGCGCAGCCGCTGATCGCGGTGGTGACCCTGGCCGCCATCCTGCTCGCCACGGTGGCCTTCCGCGGCTTCCTCGCCCGGCTGTCCATCCTGCTGGGGGTGGTGGTCGGCTGGGTCCTCGCCGCCGCGCTCGGCGACCTGGACCCGAAGGCGGTCGACGGGCTGCGGAACGCCGCCTGGGTCGGTCTGCCCGAGTTCCACACGCCGAGCTTCAGCCTGCGCGCGGTCGTGCTGGTGATCCCGGTGATCCTGGTGCTGATCGCCGAGAACGCCGGGCACGTCAAGGCGGTCGCCGCGATGACCGGCCGGAACCTGGACCGGGACATGGGTCGGGCGTTCATGGGCGACGGGTTGGCCACGATGCTCGCCGGGTCCGGCGGCGGGTCCGGCACCACCACCTACGCGGAGAACATCGGCGTGATGGCGGCGACCAGGGTCTACTCCACCGCCGCGTACTGGGTGGCCGGCCTGACGGCGGTGCTGCTCGGGCTCAGCCCGAAGTTCGGCGCGCTGATCCTCACCGTGCCGGCCGGCGTGCTCGGCGGCGCCACCACCGCCCTGTACGGCCTGATCGCCATCCTCGGCGCGCGCATCTGGATCGAGAACCGGGTGGACTTCCACGACCCGGTGAACCTGATGACCGCCGCCGTCGCGGTGGTCGTCGGCGCGGCCAACTACACCCTCACCGCCGGCGACCTGTCGTTCAACGGCATCGCCCTGGGCACCGCCGCCGCCCTCGCCGTCTACCACGGCATGCGCCTGGTGGCCCACCTGCGCGGCACCACCCCCACCC
>NZ_JBPQTK010000210.1:0-5827 GCF_051386315.1 Micromonospora sp. URMC 107 | reverse complement strand
GTCATGGCCGCCTCCCCGGCGTCGCGGCCCCCCCGGACGAGGGCGGCGGGGGCGGCGAAGTTCACCTCTTCCGGGTGAGGCGATCGCGGCCATTGGGGGGAATGGTGGCCGGTGAGGAGGGGTCGCGATGGCGGATGCCACCGAGGATTTCTTCCACGGCCTGGCGCGCCGTGGGCACGACCGCCGGCTGAGGGCGATCGACGAGGGCAGCGTGCGCTTCGACATCAGCCGCGAAGGCCGGACCGACCACTGGCTGGTCTCCATCGACAAGGGCGACATCAGGGTCACCGAGGAGGCGACCGGCGGGGACGCGGTCGTCGAGGCGGACCGGGCGGTGTTCGACCGGATCGCCAGCGGGGAGGCGTACTTCCTGACCACCGTGCTGCGCGGCGAGGCGTCCGTGGCGGGCAGCCCCCGGCTCTTCGCGACGGTCCGGAGGCTGTTCCCGCCGCCGCCCTCGTCCGGGGGGGCCGCGACGCCGGGGAGGCGGCCATGACTGACGACCAGGTGGGCATCCTGGACGGCACGACCTTCATGGTCTGTGACCGGGCCGGCGACATCCTGCCGTCACCCGACACCCCGCTCGGCCTGTTCGCCCACGACACGCGCCTGCTGTCGAAGTGGGTGCTGACCATCGACGGGGAGCGGTTGAGCACCCTCGCCATCGACGACATCCACTACTTCGAGAACCGGTTCTACCTGGTCCCCGGCCACCAGGACGTCTACGTCAACAGCACGCTCTCGGTGCGGCGGGTGCACACGCTCAACGCCGGCCTGCACGAGGAACTGAGCATCATCAACCACGACGGCCGGCCGGTCGACCTGACCCTCAGGGTCGAGGTGGACGCCGACTTCGCGGACGTCTTCGAGGTCAAGGACGCGACGGCGCGCAAGAAGGGCCGGCACTACCGGCGGGTCGAGGACGGACGCCTCGTCCTCGGCTACGAGCGGGAGCGGTTCAGGCGGGAGACCATCGTCTCCGCGACGACGCCGGCCGAGCTGGACGAGGACGGGCTGACGCTCACGGTCCACCTCGAACCGCACAGCACGTGGCGGACCAGACTGACCGCGGAGCCGGACCTGCCGATGCCGAGAGGGCTGGAGCGGCTCGCGATCCCGGGACGGGTCAGCGGCACCCGGGACAAGGAGCGCCGGCTCAAGAACTGGCTGGCGGAGGCGCCCCGGCTGGAGACGGGCTGGGAGCCCCTGCGCGGCGCGTACCGGCGCAGCCTCATCGACCTGGCCGCGCTGCGGTTCAGCCCCTTCCTCGCCGAGGACAGGAGCGTGCCGGCCGCCGGCCTGCCCTGGTTCATGAGCCTGTTCGGCCGGGACAGCATCCTCACCAGCCTCCAGGCGCTGCCGTTCGCGCCCGATCTCGCCGCCACCACGCTCAAGGTGCTGGCGTTCCGGCAGGGCAGCCGGGTCGACGACTTCCGGGAGGAGGAGCCGGGCCGCATCCTGCACGAGATGCGGTACGGGGAGATGAGCGTGTTCGAGGACACGCCGCACACCCCCTACTTCGGCAGCGCCGACGCCACTCCCCTGTTCCTGGTGCTGCTCGACGAGTACGAGCGCTGGACCGGCGACGTGGGGCTCGTCCGCTCGGTGGAACAGGAGGCGCGGGCGGCGATCGACTGGATCGACGACTACGCCGACCTGACGGGCAGCGGCTACATCTCCTACGAGCGGCGCAACACCCGCAACGGCCTGGAGAACCAGTGCTGGAAGGACTCCTGGGACGGCATCTCGTACCAGGACGGGCGGCTGCCCGGCTTCCCCCGGGCGACCTGCGAGCTGCAGGGGTACGCGTACGACGCGAAGATGCGCACGGCCCGGCTGGCCCGGACGATCTGGCACGACCCGGAGTACGCGGACCGGCTGGAGCGGGAGGCCGCCGAGCTCAAACGGCGCTTCAACCGCGACTTCTGGGTCGCCGACGGGGAGTACATGGCCCTCGCGCTCGACGGGGACGGCCGCCAGGTGGACGCCCTGTCGTCCAACATCGGCCACCTGCTGTGGAGCGGCATCGTCGACGAGTCGAAGGCGTCCGCCCTGGTGCGGCACCTGATGTCGCCCGCGCTGTTCAGCGGCTGGGGGGTGCGCACCCTGGCCGAGGGCGCGGGCCGCTACAACCCGATCGGGTACCACGTGGGGACGATCTGGCCGTTCGACAACTCGTTCATCGCCTGGGGCCTGCGCCGTTACGGGTACGCCGACGAGGCGGCCCGGATCGCCGCCGGGATCCTGGACGCGGCGGTCTTCTACGACGGCCGGCTGCCCGAGGCGTTCGCCGGCTACAGCCGGGCCGAGACCAAGTACCCGGTCAACTATCCCACCGCGTGCAGCCCGCAGGCGTGGTCCGCCGGCGCCACCCTGCTGCTGTTGCGCACGATGCTCGGGCTCAACCCGGTCGGCGAAGACCTCGTGATCAGGCCCGCGCTGCCCGCTAGTCTCGACTTCGTGGCGCTGCTCGACATTCCCGGGCGGTGGGGGCGCCTCGACGCGTACGGCAGAGGGCCGGCCGGCGCGGGCGGGCGCGGCCACCAGCCTGCGCCGCAGCAACTCTCCGCCCCGTGACGGGAGGGACGATGCGAGAACTCGACCCGATGCGCACCGCCGTCATCGGCGTCCACTGGCAGCACGACATCGTCAGCCCCGACGGGGTGTTCGGCCCGTTCTTCGCCGAGCAGGTCTCCCGACACCGCGTCGTCTCGTACGCGGCGCAGGTCGCCACGGCGGTGCGCGCCAGTGGCGGCCTCGTCGTCTACACGCGGGTCGCCCACCGGCCCGGCTACCCGGACCTCATCCCCAACACGCCCAGCTTCGCCATGGTCCGGGAGCGGCAGGCTCTCCTCGAAGGCGCGCCGAAGTCCCAGATCATCGACGAGCTCGCGCCCGAGGGCGGCGACGTCGTCATCACCCACGTCCGGCTCACCGGCTTCTTCGGCAGCGAGCTCGACACGGTGCTGCGGGGCAGGGGCGTGGACACCGTTCTGTTCACCGGCGTGGCCACCAACCTCTCCGTCACCGGCACCCTGTTCGAGGCGGTCAACCACGGCTACCGACCGGTGGTCGTCTCCGACGCCTGCACCGCCGCGACCGACGAGACGCACCGGGCGAGCCTGGAGACGTTGGGCCAGCTCGGCGAGGTGGTGACCGCCGCCGAGGTCGTCGACCGCCTGTCCAGGTGAGCGGGGGGCCGTCGACCGTCGCCCGGCGACGGCCCCGAACGGCCGCTCCGGGGCCCGGCTCGGCGGCAGGCCGGGAAGCCCCGAACAACGGCCCGGGCGGCCCCTAGCCCGGCCCGTTTCCATTGACGGCGGCCTGCCGCGCTGGCAGCATCCGGCGCATCATGATCAAGGAAAGCGGTTGGTCAGCGTACCCCGTCCCGGCCCGGTCGCCCGTCGAGGTCGAGCCACGCCAGGCGGACCTCGTCCATGAGGTGATCGCCCGGCATCCCGGCGACGCCCTGGCGCTGGGCACGGACGACGCCCGGGTCACCTACGGGGAGCTGCGCGCCCGGAGCAACCGGCTCGCCCGGCACCTGCGGGCCACCGGGGTAGGCCGGGGCGACCTGGTCGCCGTCCTGCTGCCCCGCGGCGTCGACGGGATCGTCAGCGTGCTGGCGGCGCTCACCGCCGGCGCGGCGTACCTGCCCATCGACGCCGGCTACCCCGCCGCGCGGGTCCGGCACATGCTCGCCGACTCCCGGGCGCGGGTGCTCGTCACCGTACGGTCGCTGGTCCGGGCCGACCTGGTGGCGCCCGGCACGCCGGTCGTCCTGCTCGACGAGGACCAGGCGACGCTCGCCGCGTACCCGGACAGTCCGCCCGCCGTGTCGATCGGCCCGGGCGACCTCGCCTACGTCATCTACACCTCCGGCTCCACCGGCCTGCCGAAGGGGGTCATGGTGGAGCACGGCTCGCTGCGCGGACTGGCCCGGTGGCGGGCCGACGCCGAGCGTCTCGGGCCCGACGACCGCTGCCTGCACCTGTTCTCCCCCGGCTTCGACGCCTCGGTGTGGGACATCTGGGCGCCGCTGGTGGCCGGCGCCAGCCTCTGGCTGCCCGACGACGAGACCCGGGTCGATCCCGACCGGCTGGTGGACTGGCTCGCCGCGCACGCGGTCACCTCGGCGACCATGCCCACCCCGCTCGCCGAGGCCGTGCTGGCCCGGCCGGCGCCGCCCGACTGGGCGCTGCGCATCCTGGGCGCGGGGGGCCAGCAGTTGCTGGCCCGCCCCCGCCCCGACCACACGTTCACCACCGTCAACCTGTACGGGCCCACCGAGGCCACGGTGCTGGCCATGAGCGGGGAGGTGGCGGTCGAGGGCGACGGCCCGCCCGCGCTCGGGCATCCGGCCGCCGGCGCCGCCATCCGGCTGCTCACCGACGACCTGCGTCCGGTGCCCGCCGGCAGCCTCGGCGAGGTGTTCATCAGCGGGCCGGGCGTGGCCCGCGGGTACCACGACCGTCCCGCCCTGACCGCCGAGCGTTTCCCGCCCGACCCGTACGGCCCGCCCGGCAGCCGTCTCTACCGCACCGGCGACCTGGCGCGTCAGCTTCCGGACGGCACCTACCACTTCGCCGGCCGGGTCGACGACCAGGTGAAACTGCACGGTCACCGGATCGAGCTGGGCGAGATCGAAAGCGTGCTGCTGCGTCACCCGGGCGTACGGGCCGCCGCGGTCGGTCTGCACCAGGGTACGGCCGGCCCCCGGCTCGTCGGATACGTCGTGCCCGAGGTCGGCCCGGACGACGCGACGCTGGCCGCGCACGCCGCCCGGTACCTGCCGGCGACCATGGTGCCCGCCGCCTGGGTCCGGCTCGCCGAACTGCCGCTCACCCCGCACGGCAAGCTGGACCGGAACGCGCTGCCCACACCGGCGGAGCAGGTCGGCGAGCCGCCCCGCGACGACCTGGAACGGCAGGTGGCGCAGGTCTGGGCGGAGGTGCTCGGCCGGCCGCCGGGCCGGGACGACAACTTCTTCTCCCTGGGCGGGCACTCGCTGCGGGCCACGATGGTCGCCGTCCGGCTGCGCGACCGGTTCGCGCTGCCGGTGTCGGCGGCGATCGTGTTCGAGGCGCAGACCGTGGCCGCGATGGCCGACCGGCTACGGGCCGAGCTGGCGTCGCTGGCGGACCGGGAGGAGGGCGTCCCGAGCGGACCCGACCCGGCCGTCGCGCCGGGCGGCGACCCTTCGTCGCCGGGTCGGGTGTTGTCGTTCGCGCAGCAACGCCTGTGGTTCCTGCACACCCTCGACCCGAAATCCACCGCCTACAACACCCAGACCGCCTGGCACATCGACGGCGAACTCAACCTCGACCACCTCGACACCGCCATCACCGAGATCGCCCGCCGACACGAAGTCCTCCGCACCACCTTCACCGAACACGACGGCATCCCCGTCCAGATCATCCACCCCCACCCGAACCACCACAGCACCCGCCACGACCTCACCCACATCGACCCCCACCACCACGACCACCACATCCGCGACATCCTGCGCGCCGAACTCGACCAACCCTTCGACCTCACCACCGGCCCACTCCTACGCTGCCGAATCCTCCAACTCTCCGACACCGCACACGTGCTCTGCCTCACCTGGCACCACATCGTCCTCGACGGCTGGTCCGTCGGCCTCTTCCACACCGAACTCAACCACCTCTACACCGACCTCACCCACGGCCGCACCCCCGCACTACCACCCCTGCCCACCCAGTACGCCGACATCGCCCAACGCCAACGCCACCACTGGCAAAGCACCCACGCACAACACCACCTCGACGAACTCGCCACCCGACTCCGCGACGCCCCACCCGTCTGC
>NZ_JBPQTK010000209.1:0-5861 GCF_051386315.1 Micromonospora sp. URMC 107 | reverse complement strand
GCCTCCACCCCACTGCCCGGTGATCCGGTAGGCGGCCGTGCAGGCCCCGGCCGGCCCGCGCATCGGGATCATCAGGTCGCTGTCGAGCTGCCCCACCGGTGAGACCACCACCGGGCGGGCCACCGCCCCCGCCGGTGAGACCGCCACCGGGCCGGCCACCGCCCCACCCCACGGGGCAGCTCGACAGGGCCGGCACGCCAACCACCGACGCCCGCCTCGCCCCGGCCGCGCGGTGCGCCCGGTGTGGAACACCAGCCACCGCCGCCCCGTCCCACCCCGGCGGCGTAAAGCGTCCGGCGGGCGACCGCGCGTCAGACGAGGCCGTTGACGATGTCGGCGACCGAGCGGCGGCGGCCGGTGTAGAAGGGAATCTCCTCCCGGACGTGCCGGCGGGCGCCGGAGCCCCGCAGGTCGCGCATCAGGTCGACGATCCGGTGCAGCTCGTCGGCCTCGAACGCGAGCATCCACTCGTAGTCGCCGAGCGCGAACGAGGCGACCGTGTTGGCCCGCACGTCCGGGTAGCCGCGGGCCATCTTGCCGTGCTCGGCGAGCAGCTCGCGCCGCTCGGCGTCCGGCAGCAGGTACCACTCGTAGGAGCGGACGAACGGATAGACGCAGACGTACGCGCGCGCCTCCTCGCCGGCGAGGAACGCCGGGATGTGGCTCTTGTTGAACTCCGCCGGCCGGTGCAGGGCCATCTGCGACCAGACCGGCGTGAGCGCCCGGCCCAGCGTGGTGCGGCGGAACCGCAGGTACGCGTCCTGGAGGTCGTCGCTGGAGGCGGAGTGCCACCAGATCATCAGGTCGGCGTCGGCGCGCAGCCCCGAGACGTCGTACGTGCCGCGGACGACCACGTCCTTGCCCGCCAGCTCCGCGAAGAGCGCCTCGACCTCGCCGGTGACGTTCTCGCGCAGCGACGGCAGCGGGCTGGTGGCCCGGTACACCGACCACATCGTGTAGCGGATGCTGTCGTTGAGCTCCCGCAGCCGGGCCGCGTTGGTCTGCTCGGTCATGTCCCCGATCCTCCCAGTGCTGTGATGATCTCCTCGGCCGCCGTCTCGCCGGAGCGGACGCAGATGGGGATGCCGACCCCGTCGTACCCCGCGCCGGCCAGGACCAGCGTCGGGTGGCCCGCCCGCAGGGCCGCCCGCGCGGCGGCCACCCGGTCGGCGTGCCCCGGGGTGTACTGCGGCAGCGACCCGCCCCAGCGCTGCACGTGGCCGGCGACCGGTGCGGGCAGCGCCACGCCGAGCACCGCCGACAGTTCCCGGTGCACGGTGGCGGCCAGGTCCTCGTCGGTGCGCTGCACCTGCCGCTCCTCGCCGTAGCGGCCCACGGAGGCGCGGACCAGCGCCAGCCCGTCGGTGCGGCGCAGGTGGCCCCACTTGGTGGTGAAGAAGGTCGACGCCTTGATCAGCAGGCCCTCGGTGCTCGGCACCAGGAAGCCGGACAGCTCCGGCAGCTCCGGCTCGGGCAGCGCCAGGGTGACCAGCGCGACGCTGGCGTAGTCCAGCCCGCCGACGCCCTGCGCCGCCTCCGGGGCGCAGCCGGCGAGCAGCCGGGCCGCCGGGCGGGCCGGCACGGCCAGCACCACGGCGTCGACGTCGACCAGCTCCGCCTCGCGGGTGGGGCCGACGGTCAGCCGCCACCCGGCCCCGGTCGGGGTCAGCTCGCGTACCGCCGCGCCCCGCCGGATCGTCGCGCCGCTGGCCGCCGCCGCGGCCTCGACCAGGGTGCTGAGCCCGCCGGCCAGGGTCCCGAAGACCGGCGCCCCGGGCGCGCGGGGGGCCGCGGCCTGCGCGGCGCGGACGGCGCCCACCAGGGTGTGCTCCACCCGGGCGGCCCGGGCCAGCGCGGGCATGGTGGTGGCCAGGGAGAGGTCGTCGGCCCGGCCGGCGTAGACGCCGCCGAGCATCGGGTCGACCAGCCGGTCGACCACCTCGTCGCCGAACCGGGCCCGGACCAGCGCGCCGACGGAGACGTCGTCCCGCGCGCCGAGCAGCGGGCGGCCGGCGTCGACGTCGGCGTCCGCCGCCGGGCGGGCGACCGTGGCCACGCGCTCCAGGTCCCCGGGTACGCCCACCAGCGTGCCGCCCGGGATCGGGCGCAGCCCCCCGTCGACGACGAGCGCGGCCTGCCCGACCGTGGGGTGCACGATCCGCCCGCCCAGGCCGAGCCGGCGGACGAGGGCCACGGCGGCGGACTCGCCCCCGGCCGAGTCGCGCATCAGGAACGACTCGGCGCCGAACTCCACCGCCGAGCCGACCAGCTCGCCGGTGCGCAGCTTGCCACCGAGCGCACCGGACTGCTCGTACACCGTGATCTCGGTGCCCGCGGGGGCCCGGTCGCGCAGCCGGACCGCGGCGGCCAGCCCGGCGATCCCGCCGCCGACCACCGCCACCCGCCACGGCGCCCGCATGTCGCTCAGCCCCGGTCGGCCGGCTCGGCGGACAACTCGTGCACCAGGGCCACCACCCGGGTCAGCACGCCGGGATCGGTCTCCGGCAGCACGCCGTGCCCCAGGTTGAACACGTGCCCGGGGGCGGCCCGGCCCTGCTCCACGATCCGCCGCACCTCGCCCTCGACGACCGGCCACGGCGCGAGCAGCACGCACGGGTCGAGGTTGCCCTGCACCGCCCGGTCCGGCCCGATCCGCCGGGTCGCCGCGTCCAGCGGCGTACGCCAGTCGACGCCGACCACGTCGGCGCCGGCCTCGCCCATCGCGCCGAGCAGCTCGCCGGTGCCCACCCCGAAGTGGATCCGGGGCACGCCCGCGTCGGCCAGCCCGGCCAGTACGCCCGCCGAGTGCGGCAGCACGAAGCGGCGGTAGTCGGCCTCCGACAGCGCGCCGGCCCACGAGTCGAAGAGCTGCACCGCGGAGACCCCGGCGGCCACCTGGATCCGCAGGAACTCGAGCGTCACCTCGGCCAGCCGGCCGCAGAGCGCGTGCCACAGCTCGGGCTGGCCGTACATGAGGGCCTTGGTCTTCGCGTGGGTACGCGACGGGCCGCCCTCGACCAGGTAGCTGGCCAGGGTGAACGGCGCGCCGGCGAAGCCGATCAGCGGGGTGTCGCCCAGCTCGGCGACGAGCATCCGGACCGCCTCGTCCACGTAGGAGACGTCGTCGCGGGTGATCGGCCGGATCCGTTCCACGTCGGGCAGCGTGCGCACGGGCTCGGCGACCACCGGTCCCGTGCCGGGCACGATGTCCAGGTCCACCCCGGCGGCGGCGACCGGCACCACGATGTCGCTGAACAGGATCGCGGCGTCCACCCCGTGCCGGCGTACCGGCTGAAGGGTGATCTCGGTGACCAGGTCGGGACGGCGGCAGGACTCCAGCATCGCCACGTTGGCCCGGATCTCGCGGTATTCCGGCAGCGACCGGCCGGCCTGACGCATGAACCAGACGGGGGTGTGCGGGCCGCGCTGGCGCCGGCAGGCCCGGACGAAGGGCGAGTCGGCCGGTCCGCCGGGGCGGGGGTCTTCGTCTCGGGCGTCGGCGCCCGTCGGCGTGGTGGTCATCGCGGCCATCGTGCCACGCGCGACGCGAGCGGCAGCGGGCAGCGCCGCCTTTTGTGACCCCGGTCGGCCCGGTGGGCAGCGGGTGCCTGCGGGGCGCCGTCCGGGGCGGTGACGCCGTCGCGGCGGGGGCGGCCTCGGCGCGCCTCTCGGGCGGGGGGCCGGCCGGCGGCATAGGCTGCCGGCATGGCCCCCCCGATCGCGCTCCCGGAGACCTTCGCCCGCGCGGTCACCGGGCTGCGGTCCGCGGCGCCCCGGCCGGAGATCGTGCTGGAGGAGGTCGGCGCGCCGCAGCGACTCGCCCCGTACGCCTTCGCGCTCTCCGCCACCGTCCTGCGCGACGGCGAGGAGGTGGCCTCCGGGCGGCTGATCCTGCTGCACGACCCGGCCGGCCACGAGGCCTGGCAGGGCACCCTGCGGCTGGTCACCTACGTGACGGCGGAGCTGGAGGTCGACCTGGCCGCCGACCCGCTGCTGCCGGGGGTGGGCTGGACGTGGCTGACGGACGCCCTGGAGGCGCAGGACGCGCAGCACCGGGCGATCGGCGGCACGATCACCCAGACCATGTCGACCCGATTCGGTGACCTGGCCGGGCCGCCCGCGGCGGGCGACATCGAGATCCGCGCCTCCTGGACGCCGGTCGACGACGACCTCGGCCCACACCTGCTGGCCTGGTGCGCGCTGCTGGCCTCGACCGCCGGGCTGCCCCCGCCCGGGGTGACCGCGCTGCCGGAGCGTCGCCCCGCCGGCGCGGCCTGACCCCGCGACGGGTCACCTCACAGATACTTCTCGGCCTCGTTGCAGACCTTGTCCATGCCCTGGATGGCCCGGTCGTAGGCCGCCTTGTTGCCGTTGGCCGCCGCGGCGAGCGCGGTGGTCAGCTTGTCGAGGCAGGTGGCGATGACCTTCTTCTGCCGGGCCTGCTCGTCCCGGTCGTTGCGGGTGCCGGTGAGGTCCTGCTCGGTGTCGCCGAGCTTGTCCCGGACCGCCTGGAGGTCGGTCTTGAGCTTCTCGATCTCCTTGCCGTTCGCCGCGATGGTGCCGTCGCGCTGGCTGACCTCGCTGGCCATCTTCTTCTCGGTCCGGGCCAGCTCGTTGTTGGTCGACACGAACAGGCCGGTCATCACCCCGCCCAGGACGAAGAGCAGCCCGGCCACGACGGCCAGGACCAGCACCTTGTGGCTCTTGCGGGGGCCGCCCGGCGCGGGGGCGCCGAAGGGCGGGGCGGAGCCGGGCGGGGCGGACATCGGCTGCCCGTACGCCGGCCCGGCCGAGGCCGGGGGCACCGACATCGGCTGCCCGAAGGCCGGCCCGCCGGAGGCCTGGCCGCCGTGGGGCGAGGCGCCGCCGGGGGTGTAGCCGGGCGACGCGCTGCCCGGGGTGTAGCCGGGCGAGGCGGGCGGCGCGGACTGCGGGTAACCGGCGGGCCCGGCCGGCGGCGCGGACTGCGGGTAACCGGCGGGCCCGGCCGGCGGCGCAGACTGCGGGTAGCCGGCGGACGGCGCCGGGTTGTACTGCTGCGGGGCCGGAGCGTACTGCTGGCCGGCGTCCGGCTGTTCCTGCGGGTAAGGGCGCGCGCTGCCGTAGGTGGTGCCGTGCGGGCCGCCGCCCGACGGCGGTTGACCGGGCGCGGCCGGCGGGTACGGCGGATAGCCCTCCGGCCCGGTCGGTGGCTGGGACATCTCGTTCTTCCTCCACGTGTGCTGGCCGGGCGGCTGGCTCCGCCGGGCCGAAGGGGGTTGGGCGTTGCCGGGGTCAGCAGATCTTGAAACCGTCGCAGGCGACCTTGATCGGTACGGCGAGGCCGATCCCCTCGGCGTTGCGGGCCTTGGCGGTGGCGATGCCGACGACCTGCTTGCTGCCGTTGATCACCGGGCCGCCCGAGTTGCCGGGGTTGATCGGGGCGTCGAACTGGATGACCGGGCCCTCGCCGCCGCCGGCCTCGCGGAAGGCGCTCACCACGCCGGTGGTGACGCTGTCCTCCAGGCCGAGCGGGGCGCCGACGACCACGATCTGCTGCCCGGACTTCACCGCGGCGGGCGCGGCGACCAGGCCGGTGAACTTGCCGTTGGTCCGCAGGTGGGCGACGTCGTTCGCCTCGTCGACGCGCACGATGGTCGCCGGGAAGCGCTGGTCGGTGCGCTCCAGGAAGACCTCCCGCTCGCCGGTCTGCCAGAGCGCGTCCACCACGTGGTAGTTGGTGAACAGGTTGGTGCCCCCGCCCGCGGCCGGCTTGCCGATCGCGAACGCGGTGCCGGTGGAGCTGCCGGCCCGGACCCGGAACACGCTGGGCAGCACGGCGCTGGCCACGGCCTCCGGGTTGAACGCGGCGCCGGCCTGCT
>NZ_JBPQTK010000208.1:0-5929 GCF_051386315.1 Micromonospora sp. URMC 107 | reverse complement strand
CCCCCGTACCCGCCCCGCCGATCATGCGGTTGTGGTGGGGGACGAAAGCCGCTGAACCCCATGGAAAGGGCACCACAACTTCATGATCGACGACAACGCTGACCGACGGGCGCTGCCCGGGAACGGGTTGCCCGCCGAGCGGGTGCTGGCGGAGGTGCGCGCCCTGCGGGACGCCGACCGGCCCACCCACGGGGGGCGGCTGTTCGCGTACGTCTACGACCCGGCGGTGCCGGGGCTGGACGAGCTGGCCGCCGCCGCGTACGCCGGCAGCGCCCACGTCAACGGGCTCGACCCGACCGCCTTCCCCTCGCTGCTGGCGATGGAGAACGCGCTGGTCGGCGCGGCCGCCCGGCTGCTCGGCGGCGGCCCCGGCAGCGCCGCCCCGGACGTGGTCGGCAGCGTCACCAGCGGCGGCACCGAGTCGCTGATCCTGGCCGTGAAGGCCGCCCGGGACGCCCACCCGGAGATCGCGGCGCCCCGGATCGTGGTGCCGGCCAGCGCGCACGCCGCGTTCGCCAAGGCGGCGCACTACCTGCGGGTCGCCGTGGACACGGTGCCCGTGTCGGCGCTGACGCTCCGGCCGGCCGCCGCCGACGTGGCCGCCGCCATCGGCCCGGAGACCGTGCTGGTGGCCTGCTCCGCCCCCTCGTACGCGCACGGCGTCATCGACCCGGTCGCCGAGATCGCCGAGGCGGCCGCCTCGGCCGGGGTGCGCTGCCACGTGGACGCCTGCTTCGGCGGTTGGACCCTGCCGTACCTGCGCCGCCTCGGGGCGGACGTGCCGCCGTTCGACTTCGCCGTCGCGGGGGTCACCTCGATCTCGGTGGACCTGCACAAGTACGCGTACGCCCCGAAGGGCGTGTCGGTGCTGCTGCACCGCGACCCGGCGCTGCGCGCCCCGCAGTACTTCGCGTACGCGGACTGGCCCGGCTACACCATGGTCAACCCGGTCATCGCCTCCACCCGCTCCGGTGGGCCGATCGCCGCCGCGTACGCCACCCTGCGGCACCTCGGCGACGACGGGTACCTGCGGCTGGCGGCCGCCACGCGGGACGCCGTCGCCGGCCTGGCCGACGCCGTCCGCGCGGTCGACGGGCTGCGGCTGATGGCCGAGCCGGAGTCGACCGTCGTCTGCTTCACCGCCACCGACGCGGGCCTCGACCTCTTCGTCCTGGTCGACGAGCTGGCCGCCCGCGGCTGGCACACCCAGCCCCAGCTGTCGTACGCCGACCTGCCGCCGAGCGTGCACCTGACGGTGACCGCCGCGGTGGCGCCCCGGGTGGCGGAGTTCGGCCCGGACCTGGCCGACGCCGTGGCCACGACCCGGGCCGCCGGGCGGGTCGCGCTCCCCGCCGAGCTGCTCGCCCTCGCCGGCACGCTCACCCCGGAGACGCTCACCGCGGAGACGGTCGCCGGGCTGGCCGCCGGGCTCGGCCTCGGCGCCCCGGGCGCGGGACCGGCGCCCGACCGGATGGCGCTGGTGAACGCGCTGCTCGACGCGGCCCCGGCGGGCCTGCGGGAGCGGTTGCTCGTCGAGTTCGTCAGCCTGCTCCAGCGTCCGACCTGGGGGTAGTGCCGCTCGCCGGTGATCCGGTGCGCCCTCGCGTGGCGGCCCGGCCGGGGTCACCCCGGCCGGGCCGTCCGTTCCTCGCGTGGCGGACCGGTCGGGTTGCCCCGCCGGGCCGCGCTGCGGTCAGACGCCGTCGAACAGGGTCACCGGGAAGGACACGGCGTTGTCCGCGGGGAACCGGTCGTCGACCGGACCGCCCTCGTAGACGACCTCCAACGCGAACGTCCCGGTGCCGAGGACACCCGGGTCGGCATCGGCCGGGGCGGTCAGCCTGACCCGTACCACGCGCAGCTCACCGGCCATGAACTCGCCGCCCGGCACGAGGAAACCGCCCGCGAACGTGGGCACCTCCGACGCCGGGTCGGTGCCGGGGATGTCCATGCCGTTCGGCAGGCTCGCCGCCACGTACAGGTCGTTGTGCGGCGCGTCGCCGCCGTACCGGATGGTCACCGGCAGCCAGCCGGCCCAGTGACCGTCCTCCTGCCGGGTGAGCCGGGCCTCCCCGACGGTGAGGGACGCGTCCGCCGTCCGGTCCTGACGGTACGGACGCGCCCCGGCCAGGCTGCCGGAGGTCGAACGGAAGAGGGTGCGGAACGGCGTCACCGTGGTCACCGGCGCGTCGTAGCCCACCTGCACCGCGACCTGCCCGCCCCGGGTGGACATCGGGTACGGCCGGGTGCGGGTCAGCACCTCGAACCGGGCCGAGAAGGTGTAGCTCTGGCCGGCGGCGACGGCCACCGCGCAGTCGTACGTCCGGACGAACTGCTTCGGCACCACCACCGTGCAGAACTCGTTGGCGAGGGTGCCCCGCCAGGAACCGGCGACCGGCTCGGTGACCAGCACGTGCGACACCGGCTGGGCGGTGTCGTTGGTGACCGTGATGGGCAGCGTGCCCTGGTAGCCACGCGCGGACGGTTCCAGCACGAGGCGGCCGACCTCGGCGACGGCTCGGCCGGCGGTCGTCGGCGCGGCGGCGGCCGGGACGGCGGGTGCCAGCAGAGCGGCCGTCAGGCCGACGGCGGCGAGGCCGCGGCGGGTGATCGTGGTCATGAGGTCCTCCTGTATCCCCGTGGGGTCGCCTCCGGTCGGGGCGACATGTCAGACACCCCCGTGGCCCGGTGCGGGTTGCGGTGCCGGCGAGACGCGAACCCGACACCGAGGGTCGTCGATCGGGGTGTGCGGCCTCCGGAACCGACCAACGGTGTGCGGTCCCTCCGGACGGGTCGGGCGGGGCGGCCACGCCGGGCGCTGTGGTTGACTGGCACCGGAAGCGGAAGGGAGACCGACGTGCAGGTGCCGGGAGTGCTCGGCGAGCCGATCCGGTTCGTGCTGAACTGGGGCCGCCGCTACTCGCTCTGGGTCTTCAACTTCGGCCTGGCCTGCTGCGCGATCGAGTTCATCGCCACCAGCATGGGCCGGCACGACTTCATGCGCCTCGGCGTGATCCCGTTCGCGCACGGGCCCCGGCAGGCCGACCTCATGGTCGTCTCCGGAACGGTCACCGACAAGATGGCCCCCGCCATCAAGCGGCTCTACGACCAGATGCCCGAGCCGAAGTACGTCATCTCGTTCGGCGCCTGCTCCAACTGCGGCGGCCCCTACTGGGACTCGTACTCGGTGACCAAGGGCGTCGACCAGCTCATCCCGGTCGACGTCTACGTGCCCGGCTGCCCGCCCCGCCCCGAGGCGCTGCTGCACGGCATCCTGCGCCTCCAGGAGAAGATCGCCGCCGAGCAGTCCGGGATCGGCGGCGTGCCCCGGCCGGACGCGCTCGCCTCGCCGGTCGACGCTCCGCCGGCCGACGCCGGGTCCACCGGCGTGCCGCCGCGCTCGGCGGAGTCGCTGACCGCCCCGCCGGTCCGCCCGCCCACCTCCTGAGCCGTACCGCCCGCCCACCCTCCGAACGCACCGTCCGGTCGGACGAGGGCCCGGGTTGGCCGCCGGGGGCTAGCCTGCGCACCATGAACCACTCCGCCGACCAGCGTTCCGCCCACATCGTCGACGTGCTCACCGAGGAGTTCGGCGCGTCGATGGCTCTCGACCCGGCAGCCTTCCGGCGCAAGTTCCGCAAGATGGCCGCGTCGCCGTTCGCCTTCTACCGGGGCAGCGCCTCGCTCTTCTACGCCGACCAGGTCGGCGACTTCGCCGACGACCGGTTCCTCGACGACCGCACCAGCCGGGTGTGGATCCACGGCGACCTGCACGCGGAGAACTTCGGCACGTACATGAACGCCTCCGGGCAGCTCGTGTTCAACGTCAACGACTTCGACGAGGCGTACGTGGGGCCGTTCAGCTGGGACCTGAAGCGGCTGGCGGCCAGCGTGGCGCTGCTCGGCTACGCCAAGGCGCTCTCCGACCGGGCCATCAGCGACCTGGTCGCCGGCTTCGCGGGGTCGTACCTGACCGAGCTGCGCGCCATCGCCGCCGGTGGCGACGACGCGATCGGCTCGATCACCCTGGACAACGCCGACGGGGTGCTCCGCCGGGTGCTCCAGCAGGCGCGGCTCAACACCCGGGTCGACCTGCTCGCCACGCAGACCACCATCGACAACTACGAGCGCCGCTTCTCGCTGGGCGACGGCGTCTTCGAGATCGACGCCGAGACCCGGGAGCGGGTCTGCGCCGCCTTCGAGGACTACCTCGGCACGCTGCCCGCCTCCTCCGCCCGGTTCCGTCCCGTCGCCACGCACATCAAGGACGTGGTGCTGCGCAAGGGCGTGGGCATCGGCTCGGCCGGGCTGCCGTCGTACAACCTGCTGTTGGAGGGGCACACCCAGGCGCTGGAGAACGACGTCGTCATCTACATGAAGCAGGCCCAGGTGCCGGCGGTGGCCCGGCACATCGCCGACGAGTCGGTCGCGGGCTACTTCCAGCACCAGGGGCACCGCACCGCCGAGTCGCAGCGCGCCCTCCAGGCGCACGCCGACCCGTGGCTGGGCTTCACCGAGCTGGACGGGGCCGGGCAGCTCGTCGCCGAGGTCTCCCCGTACGCGGCCGACCTCGACTGGGCCGACGTGAACGAGCCGGAGGAACTGGCCGGGGTGCTGGCCGACCTGGGCCGGGCGGTCGCCCGGATGCATTCGGTGGCCGACGACGAGTCCAGCCACGACCTCGTCGACTACTCCACGGAGGAGGCGATCGTGGCGGCGGTGGACGCCGACGAGGCGGGCTTCGTGGCCCACCTGGTCGACTTCGCCCACGCGTACGGCGTCCGCGCCCGGCAGGACCACCAGCTCTTCGTCGACCTGTTCCGCAACGGCCGGCTGCCCGGCCTCTGAGCGGCGGTCAGGAGCCGAACTCCAGCACCACCTTGATGTCGTCCGGCTCGGGGGTGTACGCCCCGGCGTACGCCTCCACCGGCACCCGGCGGGTGATCAGGGCGTCGAGCCACGACCGGTCGGCGCGGGCCAGCGCTGCGGCGGCGAGGTCCCAGTGCCGGCGGTTGGCGTTGACCGAGCCGAACACCACGTTGTTCTCCAGCACGAGGGCGCGGTTGAGCGCCCCGGCGTCGAGGTCGATGGTCCGCCCGCCGCTGGAGACGCCGGTCAGGCAGACGATGCCGGTCGGCGCAACCTTGTACATCACGTCGAGGACGACGACCGGCGCTCCGGTGCACTCCAGCACCACGTCCGGCTCGAAGTCCAGCTCGCCGACGGGCACGGTGTGGTAGGTCGCCCCGAGCGCCCGGACGAGGTCCGGCTTCGGTCCGGTGGTGTTGCGGTCCAGCACGTGCACGGCGAGCCCGCGCTGCGTGGCCAGCAGCGCGGCCAGCAGGCCGATCGGCCCGGCCCCGGTGACCAGCACGGTCTGCGGCTGCCACTCGGCGCGGGCACCGATGCGCTCGATGTGCTCCCACGCCTTCGCCACCACGCTGGTCGGTTCGAGCAGCATGCCGACCGGGGCGAGGGCCCGGTCCAGCCCCACGGCGAACCGGGGTTGCAGCCGCCAGCGGTCCCGGGCGAAGCCGGGCAGGGCCTTGATGCCGTGCTCGGTGAACCGGCCGTTGCGGCACATGTCCCACTCGCCGACCGCGCAGTTCGGGCAGGGCACCGGGTCGGGGTGCCGGACGACGCCCGCCACCAGGTCGCCGGGTTGCAGGGTGCCCGACGGGTCCTCCAGCACCCGGCCCAGCGACTCGTGTCCCAGCACCAGCCGGTCCGCGCCGGACGGCGCCTCGCCGTACTGGCCGGCGATGATCTCGTGGTCGGTGCCGCAGATCCCCACCGCCAGTGCCTCGACCAGGATCGCGCCCTCCTCGGGCGGCGGCTCCGGATGGTCCTCGACCAGCCGCAGGGAGTCGGCGACACCCGGGGTCACAGTCACAGCGCGCACGCCCTCATCCTTCCCCGCCGCCCGAGG
>NZ_JBPQTK010000207.1:0-6115 GCF_051386315.1 Micromonospora sp. URMC 107 | reverse complement strand
CCCCCCCCCCCCGCCCCGGGCGCGTCCGCTTCCGCGCCGGCCCAGGGGCGGTCGCCGGGCTGGGTGCCGCCGCAGCACGGCGCCTGGGCGATGCTGCTGCTGCCCGTCCTGGCGGCGCTGACCGTCACCGGCCCGCACCCGCTGCACCTGCCCCTGCTCGGGGCCGCGCTCGCCGGGTACCCGCTGTCGTACTTCGCGTTGCAGGCGGTCAAGACCGGCCGGTTCCGCCGGGTACGGCCGCAGCTCGTCGGGTACGGCCTCGCCACGGTCGCGCTGGCCGCGCCGGTGCTGGTGGCCCGGCCCGCGACGCTCGCCTACGCCCCGCTCTACGCGGTCCTCGCCGCCGTGAACGCCGGCTACGCGCGCTGGCGGCGGGACCGGGCGTTCGTCAACGACCTCGCCTTCGTGACGCAGTGCGGGCTGCTCGGCCTCGTCGTCGCCACGGTCGCCGGGGTGCCGTGGACCAGGGTGGCCGGGGTGACGATCGTGGCGCTGGGCTACCTGGTCGGCACGGTCCTGCACGTCAAGACGATGATCCGGGAGCGGGACAGCGTCCGGTACCGGTGGGCGTCGTGGACGTACCACGGCGTCGCCGTCGTCGCCGCCGTGCTCTGGGCGTCGGTGCCCGTCGCCGTGGTCTTCGCCGTGCTGCTCGCCCGGGCGGTCGTGCTCGCCAGGCGCCGGTTCACGCCGAAGCGGGTGGGCCTGGTCGAGACGGCGTGCGCCCTGCTGGTGCTGGCAGCCGTGACGCTATGACCGACCGGCGCGAGATCGGCAGCGCTCGGCACGCCGCCGGCAGGGGCGTCCACTCGGCTACCGTCGTGGATGCCTCGATCAGTCGGACATGGACGGTGCCGTCATGCGTTTCCTCTTCCTCCTCGGCAGCTCACGCTCCGGCGGCAACACCGAACTCCTGGCCCGGCGCGCCGCGGCCGCGCTGCCGGCCGGCGTCGAGCAGCGCTGGCTCCACCTGGCCGACCATCCCCTCGCGCCCTTCCGGGACATCCGGCACGACGAGCAGCGCTACGTGCAGCCGACCGGCAACGAGGCGCTGCTGCTGACCGAGACGCTCGCCGCGACCGACCTGGTGATCGCCTCGCCGCTCTACTGGTACAGCGTCAGCGCCGCCACCAAGCTCTACCTCGACCACTGGTCGGGCTGGCTGCGGGTGCCCGGCGTCGACTTCCGGCAGCGCATGCGCGGCCGCCGGATGTGGGCGGTCAGCGCCCTCAACGACGAGGACCCGGCCACGGCGGACCCGCTGGTGACCACCCTGCGGCGCAGCGCCGACTACCTCGGCATGCGATGGGGCGGCGCGCTGCTCGGTCAGGCCAACCGGCCCGGCGACGTGCTCCGCGACGCTGCCGCGCTCCGAGCCGCCGACGCCTTCTTCGGCCCGACGACGCCCGAGGCCGGCGCGCAGGACGGGTGGGTCGCGCAACCCGCGTCCCGCTGACCCCGGTCGCGGCGCGAGTCCCTCGCGGCCCGCGTCGACAGTTGGCTCCCGGCGGGCCGGACCCGCCGCGTCGGTTGGCTCACAAGCCGTTGCCTCCGGCGTCGCCCAGCGACTAGAACCGGGGAACGATCGCCCGGACCTCCCGGCGACGGTGGCGAGGTGATGGCCGTGGCTCTGATCCCCTACGACGACACCGACTCGGCGGCCTTCGCCGCGACCCGGGAGCTGCCGCGCAGCGGCCTGGACCGGTGGCGGCACGCGGTGCAGCACCACCTGCGGCCACGTACCGGCACCACCGTGCTCGACCTCGGCGCCGGCACCGGCGCCTGGGCCGCCGCCTTCACCGAGTGGTTCGGCGCCCGGGTGCTGGGGGTGGAGCCCGCCGAGGCGATGCGCTCCCGCGCCACCCACCGGCCGCTGCTCGCCGGCGACGCCGTCGCCCTGCCGCTGCGCGACTCCGTGGCCGACGCCGCGTGGCTGTCCACGATGGTCCACCACATCCCCGACCTCGACGCGGCGGCGCGCGAGCTGCGCCGGGTGCTCCGGCCGGGCGCCCCCGTACTGATCCGCTCGCCGTTTCCCGGCCGGCACCAGCGGATCACGCTGTTCCGCTGGTTCCCGGAAGCCGTACGGGTCCTCGAGACCTACCCGGACCTGGCCCGGGTGCGGGCGGCGTTCGCCACGGCCGGGTTCACCGTCAGCACCGTCGAGCCCGTCGCGCAGACCACGGCGGCGTCGCTGGCCGAGTTCGCCGAGCGCCTCGACCGCCGGGCCCACACCCCGCTCCAGCTGATCACCGACGAGGAGTACGCCAACGGCCTGGCCCGGCTCCGGGCCGCGGCCGCCGGGGCGAGCGGCCCGGTCGTCGACCACCTCGACCTGCTGGTGCTGCGCTGAGTCACCCGGGCAGGGCCGCGTCGCGGTGGTGCAGGTAGTCGTGGAGCGCCGCCGAGGCACCCAGCCGTCGCAGGCTGCGCCGGTGCAGCTCCTGCTCCCGCTTGGCCAGCTCCGCGTGGACGCGCTGGGCGCTGCCGGCGGTGCGCATCTCGTCGAGCACGGCCGCGACGATGTCGAACGGGTACGCCCCCCGGCGCAGCAGCGCGACGACCTGCGCGGCGCGCACCTCGGCCGCGTCGTACACCCGGTAGCCGGTGCCGCGTTCGCGGACCGGCCGGAGCAGGCCGCGCTGCTCCCACAGCCGTAGCTGCGAGGTGCGGACGCCGACCAGGTCGGCGACCTCGCCGATGCGGGCCCCGCGCCGGGGCGCCGGCGGGACGGCGGCCGGGCTGGTCACCACGGTCTCGAACGCGCCCAGCACCCGCCGGATGTCGGCCCGCTCACGGTCCAGCTCGGCGTGGCCGGCGTCGAGCGCCGCCAGCGCCGCCGCCAGGTCGCCCCGGTGCACCGCGACCATGACCTCCCGGGTACGCGCCCAGCCGTGCCCCTCGGCCATCCGGCGGACCACCGCCAACGCCCGCACGTGGTCGGCGGTGAAGACGCGGTAACCGGCGGGGGTGCGCTCGACCGGCGGCAGCACGCCGAGGTCGACGTAGTTGCGGACCTGCTGGACGGAGATCCCGGCGGTCGCCGCGACCTGAGCCCCCCGCCACCGCCCGACCGGTCGTCGCGAATCCACCACCGGGCCACCCTACCCGTCTCCACGCTGTTTGAGACTTCCTCGCCCACTTCCGGCAGGCCCCCGCAGACCAGCGAGGTGAAACCCTACACGGGCGGTTCAATGAGACGATTGAATGCGGCCTGGCCTCCGTAGATGTAGCTCGGGCGGAACTCCGCCCACGACCTCGCGAAGGGTTCGCATGCAGCAGCCAGCACGGTCCGCCGCCGACAGCCACGACATGATCGAGGTACGCGGCGCCCGGGAGAACAACCTCGCCTCCGTCTCGGTCGACATCCCCAAGCGCCGGCTGACCGTCTTCACCGGGGTCTCCGGCTCCGGCAAGTCCTCCCTCGTCTTCGGGACCATCGCCGCCGAGTCGCAGCGCCTGATCAACGAGACCTACAGCGCCTTCCTCCAGTCGTTCATGCCGAACCTGAGCCGCCCCGACGTCGACTCGCTGCGCAACCTGAGCGCGGCCATCGTCGTCGACCAGGAGCGGATGGGCGCGAACTCGCGCTCCACCGTCGGCACCGCCACCGACGCGTACGCGATGCTGCGGATCGTCTTCAGCCGGCTCGGCACCCCGCACGTGGGTGCGGCCGGCGCGTTCAGCTTCAACCTGGCCGAGGGCATGTGCCCGACCTGCGAGGGCCTCGGGCGGGTCTCCGACCTCGACGTCGACGAGCTGGTCGACCGCGAGCGTTCGCTCAACGACGGCGCGATCAAGGTGCCCAACTTCGCCGTCGACTCGTGGTACTGGCAGACCATCGTCAACTCCGGGTTGTTCGACCCGGACGCCAAGCTCCAGGACTACACGCCGCAACAGTGGGAGGACTTCCTCCACAAGCCGCCCACCAAGATCAAGGTAGGCAGCAACAACTGGACGTACGAGGGCCTGGTGGTCAAGGTACGCCGGCTCTACCTGGCCAAGGACCGCGAGTCGATGCAGGCGCACATCCGCGCGTTCGTCGACCGGGCGGTCACCTTCACCACCTGCGCCGCCTGCCGGGGCACCCGGCTCAACGCGGCGGCGCTGTCCTCCCGGATCGACGGGCGCAACATCGCGGAGTGCTCGGCGATGCAGATCAGCGACCTGGCCGAGTTCGTCCGCGCGATCGACGATCCCTCGGTCGCCCCGCTCATCGGCAACCTGCGTGACCTGCTCGACTCGCTGGTCGAGATCGGCCTGGGCTACCTCAGCCTGGACCGCGAGTCCGCCACCCTCTCCGGCGGCGAGGCGCAGCGGGTGAAGATGGTCCGGCACCTCGGCTCCAGCCTCTCCGACGTCACGTACGTCTTCGACGAACCCACCGTGGGCCTGCACCCGCACGACATCGCCCGGATGAACGACCTGCTGCTGCGCCTGCGCGACAAGGGCAACACGGTGCTCGTCGTCGAGCACAAGCCCGAGACGATCGCCATCGCCGACCACGTGGTCGACCTCGGGCCCGGGGCCGGCACGGCCGGCGGCCGGATCTGCTTCACCGGCGACGTCGCCGGCCTGCGCCGCTCCGACACGCTGACCGGCCGGCACCTCGACCACCGGGTACGCCTGCGCGAGCACGTACGCCGGCCGTCGGGCCAGCTGTCGATCCGCAACGCCGACCTGCACAACCTGCGGGACGTCAGCGTCGACATCCCGCTCGGCGTGCTGACCGTGGTGACCGGGGTGGCCGGTTCCGGCAAGAGCTCGCTGATCCACGGGTCGCTGCACCGCCGCGACGGCGTGGTGGTCGTCGACCAGTCGCCGATCCGGGGTTCCCGGCGCAGCAACCCGGCCACCTACACCGGCCTGCTGGACCCGATCCGCACCGCCTTCGCCAAGGCCAACGGGGTCAAGGCCGCGCTGTTCAGCGCCAACTCCGAGGGCGCCTGCCCGACCTGCAAGGGCATCGGCCTGGTCTACACCGACCTGGCGATGATGGCCGGTGTCGCCTCGGTCTGCGAGCGGTGCGAGGGGCGGCGCTTCACCGACGAGGTGCTCACCTACCGGCTGCGGGGCAGGAACATCAGCGAGGTGCTCGCGATGTCCGCCACGGAGGCCCGGGACTTCTTCCCCGGCGGCGCCGCCCGGGCGGTCCTCGACCGGCTGGTCGACGTCGGGCTCGGCTACCTCACCCTGGGTCAGCCGCTCAACACGCTCTCCGGCGGCGAGCGGCAACGGCTCAAGCTGGCCATCCGCATGGCCGATAGCGGAAGCACCTACGTGCTGGACGAACCGACCACCGGCCTGCACCTGGCCGACGTGGACCAGCTGCTCGCCCTGCTGGACCGGCTGGTCGACGCCGGCAACACCGTCGTCGTGATCGAGCACCACCAGGCGGTCATGGCGCACGCCGACTGGCTGATCGACCTCGGGCCGGGGGCGGGGCACGACGGCGGCCGGATCGTCTTCACCGGCACGCCGGCCGACCTCGTCGCCCACGGCGACACGCTGACCGCCCGTCACCTGCGCGAGTACGTGGACCGCTGACCCACCGGCCGATGCCCGGGCGCTCTCCCCGCCGGACGTCAGCGTCCCGACGCGGGGAGCGCCCGGGCGGACGGCGCCGCCAGCCGGCGCAGCCATCGCCGCAACGGCGACACCGACGCCGCGACCGGGGTGAGCAGCCCGACGATGGTCAGCAGGGTGTCGAGGAAGAGCGTCGCCAGCACGACGAGGACGGCCAGGGCCGCCACGGTGCGGGCGATCACCGCCGCCGGGCGGGCGGGCACCCGGTGGGCGCCGTGGCGACGGACGGGGACACGGGGTGGAGCCATGGTGCCTGGTACCTGCCTCGGAGATCGGGTGCGCCGCCTCTCCTACCCCCCGTGAGCTGCCCGGACACGGCCGATGACAAGCACCACACCGCGCGACGCCCCGACCCCGGGAGCCCGGGTCAGGTGAGGCGGCGCAGCCAGCGACGCTGCCAGGGCGTCTCGACGGCCCGCGGGCGGTAGGTGGCGCGCACCCAGTCCACCGCCCGCTCCGGCGGCAGCCCGTCGAGGATCGCCAGCGCCGCCAGCGCCGTGCCCACGGCGGCGAGCGGGTGGAGGTGGCC
>NZ_JBPQTK010000206.1:0-6125 GCF_051386315.1 Micromonospora sp. URMC 107 | reverse complement strand
CCTCGGGCCCGGCGCGCCGGACCTGCGCACCGCCCGCGCGGTGACCGAGCTGCGCCGCGCCGCCGTGGTCGTCGGCCCGGCGGGGGCGGGGCGCACGTTGTCGGGCAGGGCGGGCAGCGGCCAGGCGGCGTCGGCGACGAGCGTCACCGGATTGCCGTCGAGGATGGCGCGGCTGACGGCGGCGACGGCGCCCTCGACGGGCCAGCCGAGGGTGTCCAGCCCGGGCAGGCCGGCGGCGTCGGTGGCGGTGGTGACCACCGGGGCGGCGTCGAGCAGCGCGCCGACCCGCCCGGCGAGGTCGTTGGCGCCCCCGGCGTGGCCGCCGAGCAGCGCGACCGCGTGCCGGGCCGCCTCGTCGACCACCACCACGGCCGGGTCGGTGCGCTTGTCGCCGAGCAGCGGCGCGAGGATGCGCACGACCGCCCCGGTCGCCAGGAACGCCACCACGGCGTCGCACCCGGCCCAGGCGGCGCGCAGCGCGTCCGCGACGGTGTCCGCCGTGACGACGCGGGCGTGCGGCCAGGCGTCGGCGAGGATGCGGGCGTGCCGCCGACCGGCGGCGGTGGCGGCGACGAGCCCGATCCGGGTCGGCTGGTCCGTGGCGGCGGGCGGGTGGTTCACGGGCGCTCCCCGGTGAGGACGACCACCGGGTTGGTGGCCGCGAGTCGGATGGAACCGCCGGGCAGGTCGGCGAGGCGGGCGGCGGAGAGCTGGACGCCCTGCACGGCGTAGCCGGCGGCGCGCAGCAGCCCGACGGCGGGGGCGACCCGGTCGACGGCGGCGAGGGCGACCACCACCCGGTCGGGGCGGCGGTGCGCCACGGCGGCGAGCACGTCGGTGCCGCCGCCCCCGACGAAGACGGCGTCGGCATCGGGCAGCCCGCGCAGCGCCCCGGGGGCGGCGCCGGCCACCACCCGGACGTCGACGCCGTGCCGGGCGGCGTTGGCGCCGACGGTGGCGCGCGGGTCGCGGTCCACGGCGATCACGGCCGCGCCGAGCAGGGCGCACTCGATGCCGACCGAGCCGCTGCCCGCGCCGACGTCCCAGACCAGCCGGCCGAGGCGGGGACGCAGCCGAGCCACGGCGAGGGCGCGTACCTCCGATTTGGTGATCATGGAATCGCGGTGCGCGTAGGCGGACTCGGGCAGCGCCCACCCGCCGGCCGGCGCGGCGGCCGGCTGGTTGTCCGCCCGCATCCCGGCCGCGCCGGGCTCGCCGGCCAGGCTGAGCAGCACGTGCGGGTCGGCCCAGTCGCGCCCGGCGGCCCCCTCGGGGGTGGTCTCGGTGAGCCGTTCGACGTCGGTGCCGAGGTGTTCGGCGACGACCAGGCGGCGGGTCCAGCCGACCAGCCCGGCGCCCAGCTCGGCGGCCCCGGCGCCCGGGGCGGTGAGCACCGCGACGGCGGGCAGCGCCCGGCAGGCGTTCAGCGCGGGCCGCGGGTCGCGGCCGTGCGCGGTGACCACGGCCGCGCCGTCCCAGGGCAGGCCCGCGCGGGCGAACGCGGCGGCCACGCTGGACACGGCCGGCAGCACCCGCAGCGGCAGCCCGGCCGCGCGCAACGCCCGGACCACCCCGAACAGCCCGGGATCGCCGCTGGCCAGGACGACGGCGGGAACCCCGGCGGCGACGGCGTCGGCCAGCCGCCCCAGCGCGGGCGCGAGCGGCCCGAGGGCGACGGTGTCGGCGTCGGCCGGCAGGCGTACGGCGGCCAGGTGCCGGGCCGCGCCGACCACCAGCCGGGCCCCGGCGAGCACGGGCGCGGCGGCGGGGTGCGCCGGTCCGCCCGCCGCGTCGATCCCCACCACGGTCACCGCCGGCCCGGCGCCCGTGGTCGGCTGGCCGCCGGTCACGCCGCCCACCGGCCCGAGGAGGCGACCACCCGGTCCCCGGCGAAGTCGACCATGGCGACGTCGGCGGTGACGGCGCTGCCGGCGAAACGGAGCAGCACCTGCCGCACCCGCTGGCAGAGCAGGTCGCCGGCGGGGCCGAGCAGCCCGGCGGCCTCCCACAGCTCGTACGCGTGCCGCCCGGTGTTCGCCGCGGTGACCGCCGCCACCAGCTCGGCGTCGCCGCCCGCCTCGGCGGTGACCGCCCCGAGCAGCGACAGGTCCACCTTGGACCGGGTGTAGTGGGTCATCAGGATGCCGGCGGCGAGCTTGGCCAGCTTGCCGGCCATGCCGACGAAGACCACGCCGGTCATCCCGTCGCCCACGGCGGCGGTGACGGCCGCGCCGGTGAAGTCGCCGACCTCGACGAAGCACACCTCGGGCAGCTCCGGCAGCAGCGCGCGGGCGGCCCGCTCGGTGCGCCCGCCGGTGCAGAGCACCACGGTCCGCTCCCCCTGGGCGGCCATAACGTGCACCGCCTGCACCACGCTGGCCCGCCAGGAGGCGGTGGAGAACGGGCGGACGACGCCGGTGGTGCCGAGGATGGAGATGCCGCCGAGGATGCCGAGCCGACGGTTGGTGGTCTTGCGGGCCATGATCTCGCCGCGCGGCACGCTGACCACCACCCGGACGCCCACCTCGCTCAGGTCGACGACCTCGGCGACGGCCTGGCCGATCATGCGGCGCGGGGTCTCGTTGATGGCCGGGCCGCCGACGGGCAGGCCGAGGCCCGGTTTGGTGACCGTGCCGACGCCCGGCCCGCCATCGAGGCGCAGCCCGGGCGCGTCGCGCCAGCTGACGGTGGCGGTCAGCTCGGCGCCGTGCGTGACGTCCGGGTCGTCACCGGCGTCCTTGACCACCACCGCCTCCGCCCACGAGCGGCCGTCGACCTCGCAGCGGGCCACCGGGAAGCTGACCCGCCGCCCGGCGGGCAGCCCGATCTCCACCTCCCGCTGCGGCACGCCGGTGACCAGGGCGGTCAGCGCCGCCTTGGTCGCCGCCGTCGCGCAGGCGCCGGTGGTCCACCCGGTGCGCAGCGCGGTGGGCCGGACCTTCGCCGTACGCGGCAGGTCCGGCTCGCGCAGCGGCGGCTCGGCGTACGTCATCAGGCGCGCCCGTCCCCCGGTGTCCCGCCGCCCGCGCGGGCACGGCGCAGGTCGGCGCGGGCGGCCGGCTCGGCCCGGCGGAAGGTGTGGAAGTGCCCGGGGTGGTAGAGGTGCGAGCGGGTGCCGGCGGCGGCGAGCGCCGGGCCGACCAGGAAGAGGGTGTGCTTCCAGAGCTTGTGCTCCTTGACGGTGGCCTCCAGGTCGCCGAGCGCGCACCGCACCACCAGCTCGTCGGGCCAGGTCGCCTGGTACGCCACCACGACCGGGGTGTCGGCCGGGTACCCGCCGGCCAGCAGCTCGGCCTGTGCCTGGCCGGAACGGGCGGCGGAGAGGAACAGCGCCATGGTGGTGCCGTGCCGGGCGAAGTCGCGGACCCGCTCCCCCGGCGGCATCGGGGTCTTCCCGCCCTCCAGCCGGGTGAGGATCACCGACTGGGCGACCTCGGGGATGGTGAGTTCCCGGCCGACGATCGCCGCGACGGCGGTGAACGACGAGACGCCGGGGACGATCTCCACGGCCAGGCCGAGCGCCCGGCACAGGTCGAGCTGCTCCTGCACCGCGCCCCACAGCGCCGGGTCGCCGGAGTGGATCCGCGCCACGGTCAGCCCGTCGGCGGCGGCGCGCTGGTAGAGCGGCAGCACGCCCTCGATCGGCAGCCGCGACGAGTCGACGATCTCCGCGTCACCGCGGGCGTGGGCGAGCACGTCGGCGTGCACCAGGCTGGCGGCCCAGACCACCACGTCGGCCGCGCCGATCACCCGGGCGGCGCGCAGGGTCAGCAGGTCCGCCGCGCCGGGGCCGGCCCCGACGAACCAGACCTTGCCCGTGCTGGTCGGCCCGCCGTCGTCGGCGTGGTCCGCGATCGGCGCGGTGCTCACAGTTTTCCTCCCCTACGGTCCCGGCGGGCCGGGACGAGCAGCGTCGACAGGTACGGCAGGTCGTCGGCCGCGTCGGCGACCGGTCCGATCCGCTCGCCGGGCAGCCCGAGGCCCCGGCCCAGCACGGCGTCGCCGAGGCGGCCCTGCCGGCGCAGTTCGGCGACCAGTTCGGCGTGCCGCCGCCAGCCCTTGTAGGCCACGACGGTGCCCGGGCCGGCGAGCGCCTCGGCGAAGAGGGCCAGCCCGGCGGTGGCCGGCAGCAGGGTCAGCGGCTCCCGGCCCTCGCAGAGCGGCACGCCGCTGCGTGCCGCGAGGTCCTGCATGGCGGTGATCCCGGGGACCGTGCGCACCTCGACCGCCGGGCGCAGGGCGCGGACGCCCTGCGCCAGGTAGCCGAAGGTGGAGTAGACGTTCGGGTCGCCGATGGTGGCGAAGACGACCGCGCGGGCGCCGCCGTCGACCGCGTCGACCACCGCCCGCGCGGCGTCGTCCCAGGCGCGTTCCCGGCGGGCGGTCACCCCGCCGCGGTCGTCGAGGGCGAACGGCAGCCGGCGCAGCCGCTCCGGCGCGACGTGCGCGGACACGGTGGTCTCGGCCCGGCCCGGGGGCGCGTCGCTGTCCGCGGCGAGCCGGTCCAGCACGGGTACGAACACCACGTCGGCCTCGGCCAGCAACCGGGCCGCCCGCAGGGTGAGCAGCTCGGGGTCGCCGGGACCGACGCCGATCCCGGTCAGCGTCGCGGCGCCGCCGCGCCCGGCCCCCGGCACGCCGTCGTCACGCCCGCCCGGCGCGCCGTGGCCCTCGGGCGCGGTCACCGGCTCGCCGCCTCGACCAGGCGGCGGGCGGCGTGCGGGTGACCGGCCCAGTGCGTGTGCAGGTAGGAGGCGTGCACCCGGCCGTCGACGAAGCCGTGCTCGGCCCCGTCCCAGCGCCACGCCGGCCGGTCGCCGTGCCCGGGGTCGGTGACGGTGCGGTGGAACTCGTGGCCGCGTACCGGGTCGCCGGGGCGGTGCAGCGGGGAGCCGGTGACGGCGACGGCGTCGCGGTAGCCGAGGGTGAGCCGGTCGGTCATCCGGGCGGTGAGGTCGAGCCGGCCGCACATGGGCACCCCGTCGAGGTGCCGGCCGAGGTAGAGCAGGCCGGCGCACTCGGCGACGACCGGGCCGTCGAAGTCGGCCAGCTCGGCGCGGAGCGTGGCGTTCCCGGCGAGCTGCGGCGCGTACGCCTCGGGGAAGCCGCCGCCGACGACCACCGCGCGGGTGCCGGCGGGCAGGGCGGGGTCGTGCAGCGGGTCGAAGGGGGCCACCGTGGCGCCGGCCGCGGCGAGCAGTTCGGCGGTCTCGGCGTAGGAGAAGGTGAAGGCCGGCCCGCCCGCGACCGCGACCACGGGGCGCTCGGCGCCGGCGGGTCCGCCGACGGCGGCGGCCGGGTCCCAGGCCGGCGCGTGCAGCGGGCCCGCGGTGCGGGCCAGGTCCAGCACGGCGTCCAGGTCCACGGTGGCCGCGACGAGGTCGGCGAGGGCGGCCACGATCGCCAGGGACTCCGGTGCCCGCTCGGCGACCGGCACCAGCCCGAGGTGGCGCGCCGGGGCGGCGACCTCGGCGGCGCGGGCGACCGCGCCGAGCACCGGCACGCCGACCTCGGCGAGCGCGTCGCGCAGCAGCGACTCGTGCCGGGGCGAGCCGACCCGGTTGAGGATCACCCCGCCGATCCGCACGCCGGGGTCGAACGCGGCCATGCCCAGGGCGAGCGCTGCGGCGGAGCGGCCCTGCGCGGTGGTGTCCAGCACCAGCAGCACCGGGGCGTCGACCAGCCGGGCGACGTGCGCGGTGGAGGCGTACCCGCGGCGGCCGACCGCGCCGTCGTGCAACCCCATCACGCCCTCGACGACGGCGATGTCGGCGGGCGTCGGGGTGCCGGCGCCGTGGCGCAGCAGCGGCGCGATCCGCTCCTCGCCGACCAGCCACGGGTCGAGGTTGCGGCCGGGCCGGCCGGCGGCGAGCGCGTGGTAGCCGGGGTCGATGTAGTCGGGGCCGACCTTGTGCGGGCTGACCACCAGGCCACGGCGGCGCAGCGCGGCGAGCAGCCCGGTGGCGATGGTGGTCTTGCCGTGCCCGCTGGCGGGCGCGGCGACCACCACGCGCGGCAGCGTCCACGCGCCGCCGTGGTCGCCGGTCGCGTCAGCGGCCGGGGTGTCGCCGGTGGTCGGGTGGCCGCCGGTCGGGTGGCCGCCGGTCGGGTGGCCGGCGGCCACC
>NZ_JBPQTK010000205.1:0-6199 GCF_051386315.1 Micromonospora sp. URMC 107 | reverse complement strand
GGGGGTTAGCCAGGTGGTGGCGCGGGTGCGGGTGGGCTTGGGGAGCTCGTGGGAGCCGGGGAACTCGTCGTAGGTGACGTCGTAGCCGAGGGAGCGCAGGCGGGGGACCAGGCGGCGGCTGCACACGTCGACCGGCAGGACGGGATCCTGCGCGCCGTGCGAGACGTAGATCCGGGGCCGGCCGTGGGTGACCAGCGGCGCGGCGAAGCCGGGGGAGAAGGCCACCACCGCGTCGACCAGGTCGCCGTTGGTCAGGCCCAGGGAGAGGGCGTACGAGGCGCCGTCGGAGAACCCGCCGAACGCCACCCGCGCCACGGGGTAGCCGGCGAAGACCGTGGCCAGCAGCTCGTCGATGCGTCGGACGTCCGCCCCGAAGCCCTCGACGATGAGGTCCCAGCTGCTCGCCACCGCCTTCGGGGCGACCAGCAGCAGCCGGTGCGCGTCGGCTACCGGAAGCAGCAGGTCCAGCCCCTGCCGGGCCGAGCCGCCCGCCCCGTGCAGGAGCAGCACCAGCCGGTACGGCGGACCGTCGACCGGCGGCGGGGCGTACACCATCGCCAGCGGGGCGCCCCGCGGATCGGTCAGCGCCGCCAGCCCGGCGGCGGCCAGGGCGGTCGGCGGCGCCGGACGCGCCCTGAGGCGGCCGTGCCGGGGGTTCTCCTCCGGCTGCCGGTGCGGCGGGGCGGGTTCGGCCACGGGATCACCGCTCCTCGTCCTGGGCGGGCATGCGCGGGCGGTTACCCGCCAGCCCGCCGACCAATCCCACCGGGACGGCCTCGGGCTGGCGTGGCCCCTGCGCCGGCGTGCCTCCCTCTCCCCGGGCGGCTCATCCGCTCACCCGCCGGACCAGCCGGGACGGGAACATCGTCGCCGGCGGGACCGGCCGCCCGCCCAGCACGGCCGTCGCCGCCGCCGTGGCGATCTGCGTCACCGGGTGGGTCGCCGTGGTCAGCGCGGGGGTGGTCATCGCGGCGAGCGGGATGTCGTCGAAGCCGGTCACCGCGACGTCGCCGGGCACCTGGACGCCGTCGCCGCGCAGCTGGTCGATCACCCCGAGCGCGGTCGCGTCGCTGCTGCCGACGATCGCGTCCGTGTCCGGCCAGCGCGCCAGCACCTCCCGGGCCGCCGCCCGTCCGCGCTCCGCGCTGAAGTCCCCCGGCACCAGCCGCTCCGGCAGTGCGGCGTCGCGCACCAGCCGCCGGTACGCGCCGACCGAGCGGCCGGCGCAGGACAGCCAGCGGGGCCCGGTCACCATGGCGATGCGGCGGCGCCCGGTGGCGTACAGGTGCCGGACCACGGCCTCGGTGCCGCCGCCGTTGTCCACGTCGAAAGCCGGGACGAGGGCGGAGCCGATGCCGATCGAGGCCACCCGGCCGCGCAGCCCCGCCGGGATGGCGGCCAGCACCGCCTCGATGGTGTTGATCAGGACGATCCCGCCGACGCTGCGGTCCTCGGCCAGCCGGCGCACCTCGCCCGGCGCCCGGGTGGGCAGCCAGTGCAGCGCCACCCCGAGCCCGTACGGCGCGCAGACCCGGGCGCACGCGCCGAGCACCCGGTGGACGTACGGGTCGTCGAGGACCGTCGCGGCGGTGCCGGTCACCGCCACCACCAGCCGGACGCCGGTGCCCCGGACCAGGGCGCGGGCGGCCAGGTTCGGCGCGTAGCCGAGCCGGTCGGCGGCGACGTTCACCCGCTCGCGGGCGGCGGGGGAGGCGTAGCCCGTGCCGGCGATCACCCGCGAGGCGGTGGCCCGGGAGACCCCCGCCGCCCGGGCGACGTCCTCCAGGGTCGGTGGTCGGTGTGTCGTCGTCATCCCCGGTCCTCCCCGTGATCGGCCGTCGCGGCGCGGACGGTCGACCGAATCATCCCCCTCCGGCGCGCCGACGGTAAGGGGCGGCACCGGCTTGTCCTGAAAGCGCTCTCAGGTGTGGGATCGAGCGACAGACCCGCACGAGAGGACCGCCACCGTGAGCCGCACCGCCGCCCCGCCCGCCGCGCCGCCCCCGGCCGTACCCCGGGCGGTGCTGGCCGCCCGCACCGGTGTGGCCGTGGTGTTCGCGCTCAACGGCCTGGCCGTGGCCACCTGGTTCTCCCGGGTGCCCGCCGTCCGCGACGCGCTCGAACTCAGCGCCGGCCGGCTCGGGCTGCTCCTGCTCGCCATGTCCGTCGGCGCGCTGCTCGCGATGCCCACCGCCGGCCTGGTGGCCCAGCGGCTCGGGGCGGCCCGCACGGTCGCCCTCTCCACCCTGCTCGTCGCGGCCGGGCTGACCGTGACCGGCGTCGCCGCCCTGGCCGGATCCCTGGCCGGGGTCGCGGTGGGGTTGTGCGCCCTCGGCTACGGCTCCGGCATCTGCGACGTCGCGATGAACGTCGAGGGCGCGGCGGTCGAGCGGCGGCTGGGGCGTACGGTCATGCCCCGCTTCCACGCGGCGTGGAGCCTCGGGTCCGTGGCCGGCGCCGGGCTCGGCGCCGGGGCGGCCCGCCTCGACGTGCCGGTCGCCGCCCACCTCGCCGCGCTGGCGGCGGTGGTGCTGCTCGGCACGCTGCTGGCCGTCCGGTCGTTCCTGCCGGCGGCCGAGGGCGGCACCGCCTCCGCGTCGGCCGCCCCGGCCGAGCGCCGCCGCGAACTGCTCGCTGCCTGGCGGGAGCCCCGCACCCTGCTCGTCGGCCTGCTGGTGCTGGTGTCGGCGTTCGCCGAGGGCAGCGCCAACGACTGGCTGGCCGTCGCCTTCATCGACGGCCACGACCTGAGCGAGGCGGCCGGGGCCGCGGTCTTCGGCGTCTTCGTCGTCGGCATGACCCTGGGCCGCACCGCGGGCACCGTCGCGCTGGACCGGTGGGGGCGGGTGCCCGTCCTGTCGGCCACGATCCTGCTCGCCACCGTCGGCGCGGGCGTGGCGGTGCTCGCCGACTCCGGGCCGGTGGCGGTGGCCGGCGTCGCGCTCTGGGGGCTCGGTGCGTCGCTGGGCTTCCCGGTCGGGATGAGCGCGGCGGCCGACGACGAGCGGCGGGCGCCGGCCCGGGTCAGCGTCGTCGCCGTGATCGGCTACACGGCGTTCCTCGCCGGCCCGCCGCTGCTCGGCCTGCTCGGCGACCGGGTCGGTACGCTGCACGCCCTGCTCGTCGTGCCGGTGCTGCTGCTGCCCACCCTCGCCCTGGTGCCGGCCACCCGCCCGCCGGCCACCTGACGTCAGCTGGCAGGGCACTCACACCCCGCTCGCAGCCACGTTCCAGGAAACGGTGCTGCACTGGGAGGACGCCGAGGAGGGGAGAGCGGGGGATGGGCTGGTTCAGTCGACGGTCGCGCGTCACCGACGCGACCCCCACGAAGCTCGACCGGGAGGCGACCCGCGAGGACCTGGCCGCGCTGGAGGCGTTCGTCGCCAGCCGCCGGGGCGTGGAGTTCTACCTGGAGCCGGAGACCACGGCGACCGACACCACCGTGGTCGCCATCGCCCACGACGGCGAGTGGATCCGCCGCCGCACCGGCTCGCCGCGCGCCGCCGGGACGATCGCCCGCAGGCACGCGGTGCCGCTGTACGAGGCCGCCCGCACCGGTTACCCGGAGCGGATGCGGGTGTGGAACCGGGCCCACCCGGAGCGCCACGCCCGCTGACGGGTCCGCCGCCCGCCGACCGAGGGCGATATGGTGCCCTGCATGGCTGATCGGTCCCGGTCCCTCGGCCGTCCCTTCTGGACGTTCTGGACCGCCGCGGCGTTGGCCAACCTGGGCGACGGCATCCGGGTGGCCGCCTTTCCCCTGCTCGCCGCCGCCCTGAGCGACGATCCGGTGGCGGTCGCCGCGGTGGCTGCGGCGCAGTTCCTGCCGTGGCTGGTCACCGGCCTGCTGGCCGGCGCGTTGGCCGACCGTCGGGCGGCGCGCGCGCTGATCGCCGCCGCCGACGCCGGCCGGGTCGTGGTGCTGGCGGCGGTGGCCGCGACCGTCGCGACGGGCGTGGCCTCGGTCGGGCTCGTGGTCGCCGCCGCCTTCCTGCTCGGTGTCGGCGAGACCCTGCGCGACACCGCCGCGCAGACCGCGATCCCCCGGCTGGTGGACGACGCGCAGCTGGAGAGGGCCAACGGGCGGCTGGTGGCGGGCGAGATCGTGGGCAACGAGTTCGTCGGCCCGCCCGTCGGCGCGCTGCTGTTCGTCGTCGGCGCGGCGCTGCCCTTCGCCGTCAACGGGGCCACGCTCGCGCTGGCCGTCATGCTCGTGCTGTCCCTGCCGCTCACCCTCGCCCGCCCGGCCCCGGGACCGTCGGCTCCCGGCGAGCCGCCCGTCGGGGCGGCCGCCCCCGCGCGGGGTGGGGCGCTCGCCGGGTTGCGGTGGCTGGCCCGGCAACCCGTGCTCCGTACGCTCGTGCTCGTCGGCGCGGCCGTCGCCGCCGCGGACAGCGCCTGGTTCGCGATCTTCGTGCTGTACGCGCGGGACAGCCTCGGCCTCGGCGCGCTCGGCTTCGGCCTGCTGCTGGCCACCGGCGCGGGCGGTGGTCTCGCCGGCTCCCTCGCCGCCGACCGGCTGATCGCCCGGTTCCGGCACCGGCACGTGCTGACGTGGTCGATGGCGGTCACCGCCGGAGCGCCGGCGCTCCTGGTCGTCGCGCCGCACCGGGGCGCCGCCGTGGCCGTCGTCGTCGGCACCAGCGCGGCGTTCGCCGTCCTCAACGTGGCCGCGCTGTCGCTGCGGCAGCGCCTCGTGCCCGGCGACCTGCTCGGCCGGGTGGTCGCCGCCTCCCGGGTCCTCACCTACGGCTGCGCCGCGCTGGGGGCGCTCGCCGGCGGCGCGCTGGCCGCCGGCCTGGGCATCGACGCGCCGTTCCTGCTCAGCGGCGTCGTCGCGGTGGTCGCGACCGTCGCCTGGAGCGTCGCGTCCCGGCCCTCCGCGCCGGCCGACCCGGCCTGAGGGACGTGTCGGCCCTCACCGCCCCGGCGGACCGAGAGGGCGGGCCGCCGGGCGCGAGCGGTCAGCTCACCAGCAGGGTCGGGCCTGTCGTCAGCCGCGCCCGTGGCGTCCGAGTCGCACGAGCCGCGCCACGAGTACGGCGGCGCACCCCTCCTGGCCGACGGCGAGGCGCTGCTGGCCCCGAGCGTCACCCGTCGGCTCATCGCCGAGTTCGCCCGCGTGCCGGCGGCGCGGCGGGGGTCCGGACGGCTCGACGGGGTGACCCGGCGGGAACGGAGGCGTTGACGTTGATCATTCGTGGGATCTCCGACACCGGGATCGAGCGGCACCCGCACCTCAGCCGGGGCGCCGTGGGGCCGCACATCGGCCGGTTGCTGACGAAGCTCTCCGCCCGTGACCGGGCGCGACTGGTGATCGTGGGCCACGAATCGGGGCCCGCCGACCGGTGAGGTGACGTCGACCGTGGTGAACGCTCCGCCGGCACGTCGGGTGGGGAAGGGCGGTTCCCGTTCGCCGGAACGTGCCTGCTGGAGAAGGGCGACGGTACTCGGGTGCCGGGATGCCCGCGGCTGCCGCAAGGGGTCGACCCGGGCGCCTTCCCCCGGCCGCCGTCCCGCATTCGGAGACCTCGACGTCGCATCGTCGGACGACAATGCCAGAGGCCCGCGCGAATGGATCAGCCCATCGTTGCTCGTCGATCGAGGTGCCGGGTCGCTGGCCGGGCGGGGTGGCGTTGACCGGCGGCCCCGGGGTGTGGCAGCATTCGCGGCCTGACGGCAGTGAAGGAAGCCGGTGCGATTCCGGCGCGGTCCCGCCACTGTCACCGGGGAGCGATCCCCCCTCGCGAGTCACGGCCGTGCGTGTGCGGTTGGAAGGCCGGGGGAGAGCGTCGATCCGGGAGCCAGGATACTTCGGCCGTCGGGAGTGACCCCAGGGCGTGGACACCCGAGGAGGACCCGATGACGCACCGCGTCTCCGCCACCGACGATCATCGCCGCAGCGTGCCCCGGCGCGGCAGCGTGCCGGTGGGCAGCCGCCGTTTCGCAGCCCCGTCCGGCCACGCCGTGCCCACTTCCGGCCTCGCCGTGAGCTGCGGTCTGCCCGCAGTCGGCCGTGTCGTGCCCGTCGCCGGTTGCTCCGCCGCGGGCCGCGCCCGCGTCGCCCCTTCCTGACGCCCGCACCGGGCCGCGCCACCCCCGTCGGCCCGCCGCTGAGCCGCTTTCCGGCCCGCCCTCGACCAGGTAGGCCAGGGCCTGGGTGGCCACCCCGGAGGCCACGGTGGAGGCCGCCATCAGC